>CAZOLL010000208.1:0-7565 GCA_964580365.1 uncultured Phycisphaeraceae bacterium | reverse complement strand
GTTCCAGTGCGTCCCGCGGATCTCCCACGGAGCGAGCGTCACCGTCTCGACGAACACGAGCAGCGCCGTGATCTTCGGGCCGAGCCCGGCGCCTCGGAAGTCCGCGCGCACGCGCTCCGCGAGATCACGATCCGACGTTGCGGCACGCAGAAACTCTGCGTGAGCGCTCGTTCAGTAGAAGCAGAAGTTCGCGCCGGACGTGACCGTGTTGATCATCTCGCGCAGCGACCACGGGAGCCCGTGCGGGCCCCAGTGCAGTGCGCTCGACAACGAGAACGCGAGGCGCATCGCTTCGGGATCGAGGCTGTGGCACCGCACGATGTTCGGCGCGTCGCCGCCGGGCGTCGAGTAGGCCGAAGGACGCGACGTCATCGCCGCGCGCATCTTCCGGTAGGTGTCGAGGAGTGGGGCGAGCTCGGGGCCGCCGCGCTCGGCCTCGGCGAAGCCGATCATCCGGACGAACGCGTTCGCGGGAGCGTCGGAGCGAGGCTGCATCGGCGGCGGCGAAGTCTAGCACCCCCCTCGCGAGGTCGAGCGCCGGTGAAAGACACATTGCCAAAATCAATTCATGGCATAGAGTTCTTCCATCGGTCGGGTTTCGACCCGTCCGAACGTTCAGGGCTTCGGCTTCGACACCATTGTTCTCGGCTCCAACTCGGGAGGTCCCATGCGCCGCCGCTGCTTGTTGATCTCGACCGCGTTCGTCGCGACGTGTCTCGCGACGCGCGCGGCCAACGCGCAAATGCTCGTCACGCTCGAAGGTGTGTTCCCGTCCGCAGGTGAGTTCACGATTCACGGGCCGAACCCGTGCGGATATCCGAACCCCGACCACTTCGTGTGGTTCATGCCCGACTTCGCGTCCGCGTGCGGCTCGATCTTCTCCTTCACGCCGCCGCCGACGGGCCTGCTCGCCGACATCGCGATCGACAAGGTCAACGACGTCGTGTGGGGCACCGACGGCCTGCAGCTGACCGGTTACATGGCGGGCGTCCCGTTCTCGACCGTGACGATCGCGCCCGGTTCGATCCTGGCGGGGCCGATCACCGGTCTCGGCTTCGACTCGGAGCTGGGTCGCATCGGGGTCCCCGCCGGCGTCACCGCGATCGCGAGCGCGCCGCCCGGCGCCGGCTGCCCGGGCGCCGTGGTCCCCGTCGCGGGGCCGGTCTCGCTACCGCTCGGCGGCTCGGTCGCGCTCGACATCGAATGGGATTCGTGGAGCGACACGCTCTGGGTGTCCGACGACCTCGGCGGCGTGACGAACGTCGACTTGACCGGCGCGCTCGGTCCGTTCGGCTCGTTCGTCCCGGGCGGCTGCGGCTTCGCCGGCCAGCCGCTGCCGGGCATCACGTTCGACACCTGCACCGGCAACCTGTGGATCAGCGACGGCTTCGTGATGGCGAACTACACGCGCTCCGGCGTGACCGCGCCCGCTCCTTTCTATGCACCGAGCGGCCCGTGCTGCACGCCGCCGCCGCCCGGCCCGCCGTCGCCGATGGCCGGACTCGCGTTCTCGCCGCGACCGCTGAAGTACGGCTCCGCGTGCGCGACCGTCGGCTCGCCGCCCTCCATCGGCTACGTCGGCTCGTTCAGCACCTCGCCGAATCCGAG
Organism: uncultured Phycisphaeraceae bacterium; assembly: GCA_964580365.1. GTDB lineage: Bacteria > Planctomycetota > B15-G4 > B15-G4 > JADJEK01 > CAZBOK01. Next base: position 5,957 of record CAZOLL010000208.1, on the reverse strand, counting down.
CTTCGGCATCACGCTGTCCGGCGCGCAGCCGAACTCACCGTGCGCGCTCCTGATCGGAATCGGCGCGCCGTGTCCGGGCCTCGCATGGGGCCCGTGCACCGTCCTCGTCACGCCGATCGTCTTCGTCCTGACCACGCAGACGAACGGTACCGGCGACGCCGGGTATGCGCTGCCGATCCCGCTGGTCGCGCCGGGAGCTCCGCCGATCGGCACCACCGTGATGGCGCAGTGGCTCGTCCTGCCGACCGTCGGCCGGCAAACCTCCGAGGGACTCGAGTTCACGCTCGCCACTCCGTGACGACCTCGTGATCGAGGTCGAGAGTTCCGCTCCACGCCCCACCGTGCGTTCGTCCCGCTCCTCTTCGGACGAGCGCGCGCCGTGGGGCGTGGCGCTGTTCCTCGCGCTCGGCTCGCTCACGGTCGGGATGGCGTCGCCGCTCTACGACTCGTTCGTGCCGGCATTCCTCGGGCGCGCGGGCCTGAGCGACTCCGCGGTCGGCGCGTTGATGGGCGTCGACAACCTGATGGCGCTCGTGCTCGTGCCGTTCTTCGGCGCGTGGAGCGATCGGTCTCGTTCGCGCCTCGGCCGCCGCCGTCCGTTCGTCGCCGCGGGGCTCGTCTTGGCCGCGGTGGGACTCGCGTCGATTCCGTTCGCCGCGGGACTCGGCATCGCCGCGCTGATCTCGGCGATGATCCTCGTGAACGGCGCTTCGATGGCGGCGCGCGCGCCGTTCCAGGCGCTCCTGCCCGACCTCGTGCCGTCGCGTCATCGCTCGCGCGTGTACGGCGTGACGAGCGCGGGCATGTGCATCGGCGCGATCCTCATCATGGGCGCCGCGCGCGCTCTCTTTCCGGACGACCCGCGGCCTCCGTTCGTGCTCGCCGCGTCCGGCCTCGCCGTCGTCGGCCTCATCTATTGGTTCCGCTTGCGCGAGCCGCCGATCGCGGCGCCGTCCGAATTCGACGGCCGCGGCCTCGTCGTCGCGCTGCGCGCCGTCGTGCGCGAGTCCGACCGCTCCGTGCTCGTGTTCCTGATCGGCATCGTCTTCTTCCAGATGGCGTTCCAGACCTTCTCGTCCTGGTTCACGCGCCACGGAGCGGAACGCTTCGCCGTGTCGGAGGGCGTCGCGATCCAGGGCTTCATCGCCGTCGCTGTCGCAACGTTCTTCGGCTCGATCGCCGCGGGCTGGCTCGGCACGCGCATCGGTCGCAGGCGCGCCGCGGTGCTCGGAATCGCGGGGATGGCGGTGACGTGCGCCGCCGTCCACCTCGCGCCGAGCCTCGGCGCCGCGACCGCGCTGCTCGGGCTGTTCGGCCTCTGCTGGTCCCTGCCGCTCGTGAACACGTTTCCGATGGCGGTCGAGCTGTGCGGCCCGGCGCGCGCCGGCATCTACGCGGCGTTGTTCTTCGTCTGCCAGGGCGTCGCCGGCGAGCTCGGCCCCGCGCTCGCGGGCGCCGTCTTCGACGCGCTCGGCGACAATCGCTCGCTGTTCGTCCTGATCGGCGCCGATCTCGTCGTCGCGCTCGCCGTGCTCGCGTCGCTCCCGCGTGGGTTCGCCGAGGCCGGCAGCGGACCGCGCGCGAACTAGCGCACGCGCTTGCGATCGAAACGGATGGCGACGCGCTCGCCGTCCGCCGCGGCTCGGAACGCCCCGGAGCGCGCCGGCTCGTGGTAAGGATCGAGCGCCGCGACGCGAATCAACGCGCCCGCCGGCAGACCGCCGATCGAGAACGATCCGTCCGCCTTGCTGCGCGCGTGCGAGAACCAGAAGGTCCCCTCGCCCGCGGCCTTCCTCATCTCGTTGTCGCGTTCGGAGATCGCGCGATCGGACATCGGGCCGGTCCCCGTCACCACGAGCACCGCGCCCTCGAGCGGCGCGCCGGTCTCGTCGGTGACGACGCCGTGGACGGTCACGGGCTCCGGGAAGGCGAGCTCGATGTCGTCGCTCGGGGCGCCGCCGGGCAGCTCGAACGGACCGCGCACCACGGAAGGACGCCCCTCGAAGCGCCCGACGACGGCGAACGTTCCTTTCTCGCGCACGACGATCGTGAAGCGGTCGGTCGGATCGGGCGGCGTCGCGCCCGTGTCGAGCTGCTGAACCGGCGCCGGGATCAGGAGGTTGGGCACGACGTCGAGCTCGAACTCTTCGCGCGAGCGCGCTTCGACGCGGACGAGATCGACGTCGGGATGTGGAGTCGCGAGCGGCGCGCGCGTCCCCGCATCGAAGAGGCGACCACGGACCTCGCAAAGGACGGGACGCTCGTCGAGCGGTGTGAAGAAGCCGTCCGCGTGCTTCTGGTACCGGTGCTTCACCTCGAGGGTGATTTCGCGCCGCGTGAACCCCGGGTCGAGGACGTCGAACGTCGCGCCGTAGTCGACGAGGTCCTCACCGGTCGTCGTCACTTCGATCGACTTCGGGCCGAGCGCTTCGCCCGCGAGGTGCACGACGCCGGTCTCGTCCGCGAGGCCGCCGCACTCCCAGGGTTCGGCGAACACGCCGGTGTACGTCGGGATGCGCCGCGACATCCGCACCGCGGCGCGCGGCAACGGCGCGCCGTCGGGAGTCCGCACGAGGAGGTCGAGGCGCCACGCGCCCGTGCGCTCGGCGATCGGTGCGACGTCGTCGAGCAGCCCGACGTCGATCGTTTCGCCCGAATGCACGCGGAGCTCCTGCGGCGCGCGGACGCTGCACTCGCCGTACAGCACGTGGAGCCGGACGTCCTCGCCGTCGTCGCGATGCACGGAGACGTGCACGGTGAACGCTCCGCTCGCGTCGACTTCCCCGAACGCGCCGTCGGCGGACATCTTCCCGTCGCGCGCGATGCTCGAAGTGCTGACACGGAACGGCGAAGGCAAACCGAGCACCGGGAGGCGCAAGCGGCCGACGATCGTGCCGGGACGGCGCTCGACGCCGGCGGTCGCTTCCGCGGCCTCCCCGCGCGGCGTCGTGCCGACGTCCGCGCGTTCGGGTCGCGGCGGATCCTGCGCCGATTCGCTCGTCATCGCGGGCGCGCCGGGGCTCGTCGACACCGCCGCGCTCGGATCGCTCTTCGTCGCCGTCGCCGTGTTCTGTCGCAACGCGATCCACGAGCCGCCGGCCAGCGCGGCGACGATCGCGACGGCGGCGGCGAGCTTCGCGCCGAGCGCGGCCGGCGCCGCCGCGGGCGCGGAGCGTGCGAGGCGCAGCAGTTCGTCTTTCAGGCGCGGAGCGGGCGCCGCGGGCGTCCCGGGAATCACGGGCGCGGAGTGCTCGAGCCGCGCTTCCAGTCCCACCGCGAGCGCCGGCGTCCCGACGACGCCGAGCTCGTGGCGCAGCCGGTCGATCGCGCGCCGGATGCGGTCGAGGATCGTCGGCTCCGAGCAGCGCTCGGCGCTCGCGATCGCGCGCAGCGTCAGGCTCTCGTGGTAGCGCAAGACGAGCGGCACCCGAAGATCGTCAGGCAGTCGCGCGATCGCCTGCTCGAGCGCGCGGCGCTCTTCGCGCGTCGACTGCTGCTCGTGCGGAGACGGAGTCGGATCGGTTTCGTCGTTCGCCACGCGGTCCTCCCTCGCGCGGCGGCGCTCCTCGGTGCGGAGATGGTGGAGCGCGGTCTTCACGGCGAGCCAGCGCAGGACGGCGGACACGTCGTCGGCGCGCTCGAGGCGTTCGCGATCCGCGAGCGCCTTCACGAACACCTGCTGCGCGACGTCTTCCGCGTCGGGGGGGCCGCGCGTGATGCGCAGCGCCGCCCGGTAGACGTCTTCGTGGTGCTCTTCGACCCAGCGCGTGAACGAGTCCGTCATCCCGACCATTCCCATCCGGCGGAGCCCGCCGTCACCGGTCGAGATGCCGTCCGCGGCCCGTTCTTAGGGACGAAACTCGCGCGCGTCGGAGATCAGGGGACGTTCACGTTGATGATGTGCCGCGACGCCATCACGTTGCCGACCGCGGGTCCCGGGTACGGACCCAGGAGCGGCGCCGAGTAGTTGTTCGCCATGTCGATGAAGCGGTTCGACAGGATCACTGCCGGGTTCAGCGAGGTGGGCGCCCAGCCGAACGTCGTCGAACCCCCGTAGAAGATCTCGATGAAGTCGGCGCCCGTCGTGCCGTTCGGGTTCACGAAGCACGCTTCGTGGAACGTGAACACGCCTTCGTCGGCGAACGCGCACTCTTGGCCGGGGTACAACGTGCTGGCGGCCGGCGGCTGCCAGCAACCCAGGCTGAACTTGATCTCGTAGACCCAGTTCGTGTTCGGCACGTTCAGCGCGCTGAATCCGCTCACGGCGCCGCTCGTGTCGGGGCAGGTGCCCTTCCCCTGCAGGATGTTCGCGGACATGCGCGTCGTGTTGCCGGCGATCGGGCAGAGGCAGCCGAAGCCGATCCGCTGCTGGACGCCGCCGGAGAGGCGCTCCTCGAAGTTGCACGCGATGGTGCCCGGCACCGGCAGGAGGTCGCGCACCGATTGCGCGATCAGCGGGCCGTTCGGGAACAGGTTGGCGCTCGGCACGAACGGAATCGCGGTCGTGTGCGGCGCGACGATCGCGAACACACGACCCGGATGGAACGCGCCGGGGCGCGACGAGAGGCCGGGCGTGTGGATGTAGGAATCGCAGCTGTGGAAGAGCACGACCGCAGCCTCCCACGTCGGGCCCGACGCGTTGCAGCTCGCGGCATAGTCGATGTACCCGTAGTAGAACGCGGTCTGCTGCCCCGGCAGGCACGTCGGCGACGGGCACGCGAGCGGCGGGGCGGGCGTGCCGGCGAACGAGAGGTCGACCTTCACGACGAAGCGCCAGACCTGCACCGGCACCACACCCGGCGTCGAGCTCTCGATCCACGTGCGCGAGTAGTCCATTCGCACCAGGCCGGTGAGCGTCTGCGTCGGAGCCGCGGGGTTGGTCACGGTGATCGGCGACCCGTACACGCCGCAGCTGCCGAAGATCGGAGCGCCGAGCGCGACGGTGAGCGGGTTCTGCGAATCGACCGCGCACTGCGTCCAGCAGACGCCGAGTCCGGGCAGGGTGATCGCCGGGAAGTTCGGCAGGTTCGCGCTGGTGGGCGCGCAGCATGGGCCGAACAGGTTGTCGGGGCCGAAGCACTGCGCGCGCGCGGGCGCGGTCGCGATCGACGTGATCGCGACGAGCAGACCGACCGTCAACAAGGAACGCATGGGACTCTCCTCGAGGGTGAAGACCTCCGGTAGGACAGAGATCGTGCCCCCGCGCGCGCCGAAACGCCAGCCGCCGCGCGCGCGCGGTCAGTCGATCGGCGGTCGCTTCTCCCACACGCCGAGGACGGACTCGAGGAAACGGCCGAGACGCAGGAGCTTCGCGTCGTCGAATAGACCGCTCCACGCGGTGATCGCGGTGGGCGTGCCGTTCTGCCGGAAGCCGGTGCGCAGCGTGAGCGCCGGCTGGCCCGTCATGTTGGTGAGCGCATGCAGCGAGCCGTGGCCGGACGGCGCGATCAGCGCGTCGACGCCCGAGAACACGTCGTGCGCGACGTGCATGAAGCGCCGCCGCAGCCGCCGCGCCTGCATGAATTCGACGGCCGGGAACAGCCGCGCCGTGCGAAACGTGTTGGGCCACGCCTCGCGCGCCTGCCACTTCAGCTCGTCGTCTTCGTCGAAGCGCGTCATCTCGTCGAACGCTGCGGCGCCCTCGACGGAGATGATGAAGAAGATCAGCTCGCCGTACGGCCCGTCCGCGACGGTCTTCGGCACGAGCTTCACGCCCGCGTCCTTCAGCGCCGCGAGCGCGGCCTTGTCGCCGTCCGCGAGCCGGCCGCCCTCGAACTCGGAAGCGAGGTAGCCGACGGTCATGCCGGCGAGCGACTTCTTCGCGTCGCCGGACACGTCGATCGAAAGCGGCACGTCGATCGTCGCCGGGTCGCCGCCGTCCGCGCCGGCGATCGCGTCGAGAACGATCGCGCAGTCCTCGACGCTCCGGCAGATCGGCCCGACCTTGTCGAGCGACC
>CAZOLL010000207.1:0-7593 GCA_964580365.1 uncultured Phycisphaeraceae bacterium | reverse complement strand
TCACCGGCCGGTGCGCGGCTGCGCCGTCCTTCGGGTCCGACGCGGTGACCGCCATCTCGTCGCCGACTGGAGCGGGGTCGATCGTGAACCGACCGAGCGCGTCGGTCTCCGCGTCGAGCGCCGGCAGCTCCGCTCCCTCGACCGGCGGGACCCAGAAACCGTCGCGCTCGACGAGACGCACCGATGCGCCGGCGACCGGCGCGCCCGAGGCGTCGACGACGCGGCCGGTGACGGAGCTCGCAATGCGCAACTCGAGGTCCTGCTCGATCTCGACCGGCTCGCTTGGCGCGGTGATCGGGATCGGCCGCGCGATCCTCCCGACCGCCGCCGCCGCGAGCCATCCGCCGCCCGTCCCGTCGTCCTCACGCCGCGAGTCGCTGACGAGCCGCGCCGCTCCACACGGGATCCCTTCGATGCGGTAGCGGCCGCCGCGATCGCTCTTCGTCGCGAGCACGCGCCCGCCGGGGCGGCCGATCGTCGGCTTGCCGCCGATCACGATGCGGGTCTCCTCACCGGAACACCAAGTGACGCCGCAATCGGGAACCGGATCGCCCCGCTCGTCGCGGACGACCCCCGTGAGGACGGCGCCGCGCGTGAGGCGGACTTCGATCCATGCGTCCGCGGCGTCGGCGCGCGCGGTGAACGACGACGCGCGCGCGAAAGGACCTTCCGCGCGGAACGGCGCGAACCCGACGGCGCGGACGTCGAAGAGCAGGCGCGTGCGGCCGTCGTCGGGAGATCCCGCGAGGTTCGGCAGCTCGCGGATCTCGAAGGTCCCGTCCTGCGCGGTCGTTCCTTCGCGCTCGATCGGCACCATCTCCCAACTCAGCGACGCGGTCGCAGTGACGCGTGCGCCCGCGACCGGCGCGTTCTCCGCGTCCACGACGCGGCCGCGCAATGCGGCGGGACAGCCGAGGCGGACGGTGACCGGAACGCTCGCGTCGTCGACGCGCACCTCGGCCGGGGCGCGGCCCGCGGCCTCCGCGACGAGCGCGTATGCCGACGCGGGCGACCCCGCGTCCACCGCGAACACGCCGTCGTCGCCGGCGACACCGCGAAACGACGGAGGCGCCGCGCGACGATCGACGAGCGAAGACTCGCGCGCGGTGATCCGCGCATCGGGGACGGGACGGCCGTCCGCATCGAGCACGACACCGCGCAGCACCGCACGATCCGCGCGAGCCGAGTCCGACGTCCCGTCGGCCGTCACGCGCTCGACGGCGGACGACGGCGCGGATGCGGTCGATGCGCCGCTCGGCTCGAGACCGCTCGCACCCGGACGATCGGCGGACGTGGACGCGGCGGGCGCGAGCGCGGCGTCGCGTACGGTTTCCTCCCCGCCGCGGATCCCGATCCAGACGGCGGCGGCGACGAGGACGACGGCGAGCGCGGCGACGATCTTCTTCATGACGAGCACCTGGAGCGGCAGGAGGACGGAGGCGGGCGCGGCCTGCGGCACGAGCGCGCCGAGGAGCGCGGGGAGCGCCCCCTCGCCGCAGCCGAGGTCGCGTGCGAGCCGCTCGCGCAGCTTCACGACGGCGCGCTTCAACCGGGTGCGCACCGTCTCGGTGTTCTCGTCGAGACGTCGCGCGATCTCGCGCGCGGGCAGACCCTCGTAGAAGCGCAGGATCACCGCGGTGCGGTACGGCTCGTCGAGCGCGAGCACGGCGTCCACGACGGTGCGGCGCGTGTTCTCGCGCTCGACGACGTCGGCGGCCGACGGGATCGGCTCCGGCGTGGCGGCGAGGCGTTCGCGGCGGGCGCGGCGCTCGCTCGAGCGCCTGGCCTGCAGCACGAAGTTGAGGACCGAGCGCAGCACGTACGCCGGCGCCGAGCGCGCCGCGGCGGCCTTGCCGCGCCCGACCGCGAGCCACGCATCCTGCAGCGCGTCGTCGAGGTCGTGCGGGTTCGCCGGGTCGACGGCGAGCGCGCGGATCAATCCACGCAGCCCGTCCTTGTCGAAGAGCAGGAGCTCAGGAGCGTCGGCCATCTCCGGAACGATGCCGCGGGCCGCGCGGATGGTTCAAGGGATTCTCGAACACGGAAGGCGCGACGTAGCGAGCGACGACGCGCGGCAAGCGGCTTCGCACCTGCGCCGGCGTGAACGCGGCGGGCTCGTCGTGCCGCAGGTTCGCGCCCGCTGCGGCGACAGCGCGCGGGAGAGCCGCTTCGATCGAAGCGAGCTTCGCCACTGCGACGGCCAGGTGCCCTGTGATGACGTCGCCCGACCCCGTCGGGTTGCCGCGCTCGACGTCGCCGACGACCTCGAGTTCGCGAGCCTCGCCTCCTAGCTCGCCCGAGCTGAAGCGGACGCCGCGCTCACCGCACTTGACACAGAGTCCCAGTCCGACGCGCAACTCGCGCAGACGGCGCTGCGCGATCGCTTCGGCGAGTTCGTCTTCATTGATCGAAAGGACACCGGTCGCCACGGCTGCTGCAGCGGCGAGCGGTGCACCGCGAGCGTCGACGACTACCGGGATCGCGCGGCGATCCGCGGCGCGCGCGAGGCGCCGGTAGGTCTCCGGCGACATCCCGGGCGGCATGCTTCCGGCGATGACCACGGCGTGCGCGCCCTTCATCGCCGCGATCGCGGCCCGCTCGAACCGACGCGCTTCGCTCGCCGTGACCGCACTCCCCTCCTCGACCATCAGCAGCGGATCCGCGCCGGCCGCGTCCAGGATGCAAAACGTCCGCCGCGTCTCGCCGCGACAAGGCACGAGCCGCCCACGCACTCCCCGCGCGCGCAACCGTCTCGCGAACTCGCGGCCGCGCGCCCCGCCGGCGAAACCGACGAGCGTCACGCGCGCGCCGAGCAGCGCCGCGGCGTGCGCCGCGTTCGCCCCCTTTCCGCCGGCGAACACGGAGTGACGGATCACGCGGCCGCGCCGCACCCGGAACACCTCGTCGAGCGCGCTGTTCGGCGCGATGACGACGATCGACGTTGTTCGTGTCGGCACGGCGGAGAGCCCTCGCCTCTGCGGAGGACACCGCCCTCCCTTCGAGACGCGGGAACCTACCCGAACGGAGAGTCCCATGTCGTCGCGCGCGCTCGTCACGATCTCGTTCTTCCTCTTCAGGTGCCTCGCGACGCCGCCCGCGGTGCACGCCGGCGACCAGGGCGACCCCGGCAACTTCGGCAAGCTGAAGGCGAAGGAGCAGGGCGCCGACCTCGTGATCACGGGGACGACGGAGCCGCTCAGCGTCGACGTCGCCGCGGGCGGCGGCGGGTACTCGATCGTGCCCTGATCCCCGATCCGGCGTTCGGCGGTTCCGGGCGGCGCTGCTAGACTTCCGCGCCCGTCATCGGAGCCCCGCATGAGCAAGACGTCCGCCGCCAAGCGTCCCCACATGAAGTCTCTCGCCAACTCGAAGGGCATCATCGCCGCGGCGGCGATGGACCAGCGCGGCTCGCTCCAGAAGTCGCTCGCGAAGGAGAAGGGCGTCTCCGAGAAGGACGTCACCCCCGCGATGATGAGCGAGTTCAAGACGCTCGTCTCGAAGGTGCTGACGCCGCACTCGAGCGCGATCCTCCTCGACCCGGAGTTCGGCCTGCCCGCGGTGAAGGCGCGCGCGAAGGGCTGCGGCGTGCTTCTCTCCTATGAGGAGACCGGCTACGAGCAGAACGAGCCCGGCCGCATCCCGCGCCTCATCCGCGGTTGGACCGCGCGCCAGACGCTCGAGGCCGGCGGCAATGCCGTCAAGCTCCTCATCTACTACCACCCGGACGACGACAGGAACGTGAACGCGCTGAAGCACGCGTTCGTCGAGCGCATCGGCGCCGAGTGCGAATGCCGCGGCGTCCCGTTCTTCCTCGAGTTCGTCGGCTACGACCCGAAGGGCGGCGACGAGAAGAGCCCGGCCTTCGCCGAGACGAAGCCCGAGGTCGTGAGGAAGTCCGTCGCGGAGTTCAGCAAGCCGCACTACCACGTCGACGTGCTGAAGATCGAGGTGCCGTTCAACCAGGCGTTCATCGAAGGCAGCCGCGCGTTCAAGGGCCCCGCGGTCCACAAGAAGTCGCAGGCGATCGACTTCCTCAAGCGCTGCGACGACGCGGCGAAGAAGCCCTACATCTTCCTCTCGGCCGGAGTCTCCGACGAAGTGTTCCGCGAGAGCCTCGAGCTCGCGATCGAGTCCGGAGTGAAGTGGAACGGCGTGCTCTGCGGCCGCGCGACGTGGAAGGAAGGGATCCCCGTCTACGCGAAGCAGGGAGCCGCCGCGTTCGAGGCGTGGTTGAGCGATCGCGGGGTGAAGAACATCACGGCGTTGAACAAGCTGCTGGAGAAGGCGCACTCCTGGGAGTCGCGCTGACGGGAGGGGAAGCGGGAGCGGGAGCGTGCCCGTGCCCGTGCCCGGGGGCGGTAGGGGTCGAGGTCGTTGCCGCTTGGTTCACCCCGACCCGGCCGGTTACACAGTTCGTAGGACACCCCCTTTCCGGGCGCGGGCACGCTTCCGGGCGCCGGCACGCTTTCGGGCGCGGGAACACTCCCGCTTCCCCTCACGCTCCTGCCCCGTGCGGTACTCTCTCGCTCCGAATGCCGCTCCGCGCCCTTCTCCCCGTCCTCGCGCTCTGTCTCGTCACGCCCGCCCTCTGCGCGCAGAACGAAGTCCCGATCCGCTGCTCCGCGGCCGTCGACTCGGCCGACCTCGGCGCGACCGGCACGTTCACCCTCTCGCTCGCGTTCACGCCCGAAGAGGACATCACGATCCCCTACGCCGTGCGCGTCGCGATCTGGCGCGGAGGGCGGGAAATCACCTCGCGAACGCACTCGCCGGCGCCGCCGACGACGAAGTGGAAGTCCGGCCGCGTCGTGCGGTACGCGCTGCCGTGCGCGCTCCCGATCGACCCTTCGCTGTCGGGCGGCGAGCAGCTCGACGTGCGGCTCGGCTTCGTCGACGCGACGAGCGGCGCCGTGTTCGCACCCATCGGCACGACGTCCGGAATGGACGGGCTCGCCGACGTCGCGGAGCTGCTCGCTCCGGGGTACACGCCGGTCGAGACGCCGGAGCAGGTCGACGCGCTCCTCGCCAAAGCGAAGGAGATGAGAGGAGCGCAGCGCACCGCCGAAGCGTGGGACGTCCTCGAGCGCGGCATCCGCCTCTCCGACGACGACCGCGCGAAGCGACGCTTCAAGGACGAGATCGTCGCGCTCGGCGCGCTGCCGCCGCGCCCGATCGACCTCGTCGAGCAGACGATCGTCGAGCAGCGCATCGAGGAGGAGAAGTCGCGATCCCTGCGCCTCGTCGCCGGCTCGATGCACGACCGCAAGCGTTTCCACGGCGCGGTGAAGATCCTCGAGGCGATCGGCGGGTCGCTCGAGGAACGCGCGAACCAGGCGGTGCTCGGCGCGGTGAACGACGCGGAGCGCGTCACGAAGGACGTCGAGTCCGAGCGCCAGGTGCTGCTCGACTGGATCCCCGAGGCCGACGCGCAGGACGTCGAGAAGTCGATCGCGACGCTCGGGCTCGGCGATCGGTTGTTCGAGAAGGGCGAAGCGCTCGCGAAGGCGGGGAAGTTCGCGGCGGCGCGCGCCGTGTTCCGCGCCCTGAAGCGCGCCGAGTCGCAGGCGCTGGTCGAGAAGGCGACCGCGCGCGTCCCGCAGATCGAAGCCGCGCACCTCGCCGCCGTGCCGAAGGACGAAGAGCTCGAAGTGGAGGCCGCGCTCGACCACCCGTGCTTCGCGCGCACGACGTCGCGCGCGAGCCACCGCTTCATCTTCATCGGGCCGAAGACGCTCGTCGAGTCGATCCCCGAGGACTCGATCCGCCGCTTCGATCTCGCCTACGTCTTCGTCACCGACCTCTTCGGCCGCGTGCCGAACCCCGCGGGCGATCGGCTCACCGTGTACTTCACGGAGCTGTGGGACTTCGGCGGCGGCGTCGGCGGCGGGAAGATCATCGACATCGGCAACGCGAAGCCCGACGAGAAGGGCGTGCGCATCGACAACGGGCTCTACTACCACGAGCTCACGCACTGCGTGGACGACACGCGCCCCGTGTTCGAAGGGTTCCACGAAGGGCTCGCGAACCTCGGCGCCGCGTACTGCTTCGAGTCGCTCGGCCAGGGCGGCGACTCGCTGCACTCGTTCGCGTCGAACCTCGCGGCATTCGAGAAGGACTACCTCTCGCGCGACCTCGAGTACTGGCGCATCCCGAACTACGGGCCGTCGTGCGGCTTCTTCCTGTGGTTCGTCGACCGCTACGCGAAGACGAAGGACGGCCACGACTGGCGTCCGCTCAGGAAGTTCTTCCGCGAGTACCGCGACGCGCCGGTGCGCGACGGTCGCGAGCCGTTCGTCGCGCGCGCGCTCGCGCACTACCTGATGCGCGCGTTCGGCGACGAAGCGTTCTCCGACCTCGTCTCGTTCCGCTTCCCGTTGAGCGCGAGCGACAAGGAAGCCGTGGGCGCGGAGCTGGACTGCTGGCGCTGGGGCTCGATCGACGACTCGAGCGGCGCGTTGACGCCGGAGCGCTTTCCGAACTCGCAGCTCCCGCGCGACATCCTCACGCGCAGGCTGCTCTCGCTCGAGGCGAGCGGCGACGACGAAGGGGCGCGGAGCTTCGGACGCGAGCGACTCGGAGTGCTGTACGACTGGATGGTCGTCGGCCCCTTCGCGCAGGACGGCTCCGACGTGCTCGCCGTCCCGTTCCCGCCCGAGCACGAGATCGACTTCGCGAAGCAGTACCCGTCGCGGCAGAACAACGCGGTGTGGCAGCCGCCGTCCGATCACCCGCCCGTGTCGATCTCGCCGTCGGGATGGGTGTCGCTCGAGTTCCCCTACATGGACGACACGGCGACCTACGCGCTCACGCACGTGACCGTCGACGCGGAGCAGGACGTCGTGGTGCACGCGCGCGCCGACGACGACCTCGTCGTGTTCGTGAACGGCCGGCGGCTCGGCGACTACCGCGACCGCGGCTGGAACGACAGCACGGAGCTGACGTGGCGCGGGCCGGTGAAGCACGTGCCGGACGCGATGCGCTTCACCGCAAGGCTGCGCGCCGGGCGCAACGCGCTGCTCGTGAAGGTGAAGAACCGCCAAGGAACGAGCGGCTTCGTCGTCGCGGTGTCGCGACCGGACGGAACGCCCGTGCCCGGCCTCGCGTCCGACGCGAATCCGCCCGACGCCCCGCCGGCGCCGCCCGCGCGCGAGTTCGCGCGGCGCTTCCACCACGACGGCGCGAGCGCGGGGATCGAGAGCCGCTTCGACGTCGCGGTCGGCGAGTGGCGCGCGCGCAACAAGCGCCTGTGCGGCGAGTCGACCTCGAAGGGAGTCGAGTGGCGCAAGTACACGGTTCGCCCGGGATTCCCCAAGGACTCGCCGTCGAACCTCCTCTGGCTCGAGGAGAAGGCGACGCGCGGCTTGAACGAGTTCGCGCTCGAGTTCGTCGTCACCAGCTCCGGCGCGCCGAAGTGCGTCGTCACGTTCCAGGGCGACGGCGGCAAGGACGGCCTGTCGGGCTGGAACCTCATCCTCGAGCCGAGCGGCGGGCGCGGGGGCGCGAGCCACGAGCCCGAAGCCCACCACGTGTTACAAAGCGCCGGGGAGGAGGGGCCCCCGGTGAGTCGCGGCGGCGTTGGTGTGGACCCGAGCG
>CAZOLL010000206.1:0-7606 GCA_964580365.1 uncultured Phycisphaeraceae bacterium | reverse complement strand
TTCCCGTCCGAGTCCGACGCGCGCTTCGTCGAGGGCGTGCTGCGCTCGGAAACGATTCCCACCACGATCCGCGGCTACGGGCAGGAGGCGGTCGGCCCGCTCGCCGGCGGCGGCCTGGTCGGGTTCGCGCTGCTCGTCCCGCGGGATCGCGCGATGGAAGCGCGCGAGGCCGTCGTCGCGATCCGATCGGGCGCGCCGCTGCCGGGCGTGACCTGGCTCGACGAGAAGATCGGGGCGCCGCCGCCGTCGCTCGAGGCCGCGAAGCCGGCGAACGTCCCGACGGTCGTGAAGCTGCTCCTCCCGCTGCTCGTGTGCGGGTCGATCGGCGGCTTTCTCGCACGGATGATCGACGCGGCCGATTCGGCGCCGCGCGGACCGGCGGTGGTCCCGGGTCTATCGCCGTTCGAGTCGTCGGTGCTCGGCTTCGTGCTCGGCGTGTCGGTCGGTGGGTTCGCGGCGTTCCTCTGGCTCCGCAAGCGCTCGAAACTCCGCGCTCAGCGCTTCGGAGAAGACTGATTCCGCGCCACGGGCGCGCCGTTCAGCGCGGCAACGATCGCCTCGATCGCCGCCACGGCTCCGCACCGCAGTCGGTGCTCGACGATGCGCGAGACGCCTGTGTCGCCGGGGTTCACTTCGACCGTCAACGCTCCGGCGGCGCGCGCGCGCTGCACCGGCCACGCGATGTACGGGAAAACGCTCGTGGTCCCGATCGAGAACACCGCGTCGAATCCGCGGTCGAGTTCGCGTTCGAGCACGCGCAGCTCCGCGTGCGGCAGCATCTCGCCGAACAACACGACGCGCGGCCGGATGAGCCCGCCGCACTCGCACCGCGGAGGGATCGAGAGCCGCGAGTAGTCCGCGACGGTCTCGGTCTTCGCGCAGCGCATGCACACGAGGCCGTGCACGTTGCCGTGGATCTCGATGAGGTTCCTCGAGCCGGCGTCGCGGTGGAAGCCGTCGACGTTCTGCGTCAGCACCCACGAGCGCTCGAAGCGCCGCTCGAATCCCGCGATGATCTCGTGAGCGCGGTTCGGCTTCGCGCCGCGGCACGCCTGCTCGATACGGCCGATGTGCTTCCAGCACAGCTCCGGTCGCGCGAGCAGCATCTCGCCGGACAGCGCGTCCTCGATCGCGACGCCATCGTCGGTGTCGGCGTCGGAGTAGAGACCTCCGACGCCGCGGTAGGTCGGAAGGCCCGACTCGGCGGAGATCCCGGCCCCGGTGATGAAAAGCACCGATCGTGCGCGTGCAAGCCGCGCGGCGATCGCGGCGATCGATGCCGGGTCGGGTTGCTCCATCACACGCCGACGCTCGTGCGAGTCGCGATCACGGCGTGTTCACATAGATGAGATCGCGGGTCGGCATGACGTGACCGATGACAGGTGTGGGGAACGGTCCCGCAGCCGGCGCCGAATAGTTGGCCGCGAGATCGGTGAACGAGCTGACGCCTGCCGGCCACGGGTAGTTCGGCGTGAAGCCATTTCGAGTCGTCGCGCCGTAGTAGACGCTGACGAAATCGCCGAAGCACGGATCGTCGCGCACGATCACGCCCTCGTCGACCCACACGCGCTCATTGCCGGGGTAGACCGCGGGGTTGGACCAGGCGCCGAGGCTCGTCGAGACGACGTGGTACCAGGGCAGCGTGGGGAAACCGACCGCGATCGACGCGAACGAGCCAGGAACGGCGGTCGCGTCGACGCACAGCGAACTGCCGGAAAGCTGACGGATCCGGTGCTGCTTCGGCATGGTCGAGAAGAAGCACAGGCAGCCAGCGCCGAGTTCGAGGACGCTGCCGCTGGCGAGCCGATCCTCGGTGGAGCAGCCGACGAACAGCGGGTTCAGCACGTTGCGTGTCGCTTCGGCGACGAGCGGCCCGGAGGGCGCCGGCGCGGGGCCCGCAATGAACGGCTGTGCGGGAGTGGCCGGACCGACCAATGCATACGCGTCGGCGATGTGGAACGATCCGGGGCGGCTCGACACCAGCGGATTGTGGATGAAGAAGTCGCAGCCGTGGTAGAGCACGAGCGCGTTGGTGGGCGGGAAGATGCCGTTGCAACTGACGGCGTAGTCGACGTAGCCATAGAAGAAAGCGGTCGGGTGCAGGCCGTGCGGCGCGAGGCAACTCGGGATCCCGCAGACCGGCGGAGCACCGAGACTCGGGTCCGAGAGATCGGCCTTGGCTACGAACCGCCAGACTTCCCACGAGTTTCCGGACGGGTCGAGCTCGATCCACGTGCGCGTGTAGTCGAGCACCATCGGTCCCACCAGCAATGGCATCCCGCTGGTGGCTTCGATCACGGTGACGTTGGTCACGTACTCGCCGCACACCGGCTGCATCGGGGGATCCCACAGGATGCGAAGGGGCGACTGCAAAGAGGAGGAACAGGATCTGTAGCAGACTCCGGTCGACGGAAGTTGCCCGCCACTCAGCGTCGGCAGCATCGGCGTCGCCGGACCGCAGCACGCTCCGGTGTCGAGATTGTCGGTGCCCGGACATTGCGCCGCCGCGGTGCCGGCGGATGCGAGCGACAGGACGAGGAGAACGGCGGGGACGCGCAAGAGCGATCGCATCGGAATGACTCCCGAGTTCGGTGCCCGTGAACACGCCCTACTCGACAATTGCGCGGCGCGCCGGACAACTGCCGGCGCGGACGTGGTCGGGCGACGCGGTGTCGCGCACGACCCGCTCAGGTCATTGCGCCTCGCAGCTTCTCGATCCCCGCGAGCAGCGAACGCAGCGCGATCGGATGCATGCGCGCGTCGACGTCGGCGTAGACCTTCGGCAAGAGCGACTCGGCCGATGCGGACGGCTCCTCCGCGAGCGCGGCCGCGAGCCGCGACTCGCGCTCGGCGCGGTGCGTGACGAACCGCTCGAGCAGCTTCGGCCCGTCGAGCGCGGGCGGCCCGTGCGCCGGGTAGATCGTCCCGAGGTCGAGCGTGCGCAGTCGCGCAAGGCTCGCGAGGTAGGTCGCCATGTGCCCCTCGGGCGGGTCGATCACGATCGTCGAAACGGTCGAGACCATGTCGCCGGCGAACAACGAGCGGTAGCGGCTCTCGCGGAAACAGAGGTGGCCGATCGCGTGTCCCGGCGTCGCGATCGCGCGCAGCGTCCAACCCGGCGTCCCGTCGGGCGCGCGGCCGAGGTCGATCTCGTCGCCGTCGATGAGCGGTGCGCCGCGGCGCGTTCCGTCGGGCAGCCGCGCGAGCGTCAGCGGATGCGCGCGCACGCCGACGCCGAACTCTTTCGAGATCCGCGCGGCCGCGCCGACGTGATCCGGGTGATGGTGCGTGAGCAGCACGCCCGCGAGCGGCCGGCCCGCGTCCCGCTCCTCGACGATCGCTTCGACGAGGCGGTCCTGCTCGGTGACGTCGACCGGCGCCGGTTCGATCAGCCAGCGCCGCTCCACTCCGACGAGAAACGCGTTAGTCGTGGTGGCGGGCGGCAAGGTCGGCGTCTTCAGGCTCATCATGCGCACGCCGGGCGTGAACCGCATGTCGGGCAGCTTGCCCGCGGCGTGACGCTCCGCGAGCGCGCTCGCCGCCGCGCGGAACCCGTCGAGGTCGCGGCCGGCGCAACACTCGATCAGGAGGACGACCGGCGGCGCGAGCGGCAACTCCCCGCGCTTCCACTGCAGGAGCGCGTCGTCCGCGCCGATGAAGCGCCCCGCGACCAGCTCGCCGCCCGACGCCTCGACGCTCGGCGCGGCGCCGGTCGGAACCCGCGCGAGGAAGAAGCGCGTGTCGTACCGCACCGGCGCGAACGGCGGAGTGACGATGCGCGACAGCGGCACGAGCGACGCGACATCGAGCGCGACGCCGACTTCTTCCCGCAGTTCGCGGACCGCGCAACGCGCGAGGACGCGAGCTTCGTCCGCACCGTCCGCTCGATCGGCGTCGTCGACGACGCCGCCCGGGAAGGCGAAGTACCCGCCCATGAAGCGGAGCTTGTGGGAGCGCTGCGCGACGAACAGCTCGAGCCGCGCGCCCGTGTCGCGCCACAGGACGACGGCGGCGGCGTCCACCACGCTCAGCCGCCGCGGCCGCCCGGCTCGTCGTTCGGCTCTTCGACCACGTAGGTGCCGCTCTTTTGGTCGCGGCGCAGGCTGATCAGCTTGTGCCGTTGCGCGTCCTCGAGCAGCTTCGAGAACGAGGTGTACCCGTGGTACTCCTCGTTGAACTGCGGCTGCTTGCGCTTCATCGTGTCCTTCACGAGCGACGACCACATCACGTCCTGGCTTTCGCGCTGCAGAGCGGTGAGCGTCTCGAGCAGGAGGTCGAACGCCTCTTGCTTCTCCTTCGTCACGCCCGGCGCGCTCGGCGTCTTCTTGCGCTTGGTCACGGTGCGCACCAGGTCGTCGTAGAACACGAACTCATCGCAGTTGTCGATGAGCAACGGACTGCTCGAGTTCTTGACGCCGACGCCGATCGTGAACTTGTTGTTCTCCCGCAGCTTCGAGACCACTGGAGAGAAGTCCGAATCGCCCGACACGAGGGCGAAGCCGTCGATGTGCGACTTCGTGTAGGACAGCTCCATCGCGTCGACGACCATCTTGATGTCGGCGCTGTTCTTGCCCGTCGAGCGCCGCTCGGGGATGTCGATCAGCTCGATCGCTTCGTCGTGGAGCGGCCGCTTGTACTGCAGGTGGCGGTGGAAGTCCGCGTAGGCCTTCTTCACCACGACGTTGCCCTTCTCGAGCAACCGGCGCAGCACGAGGCGGACGTCGAAGCGTTCGTAGTGCGCGTCGTGCACGCCGATCGCGACGTTCTCCAGGTCGACGAACATCGCGATGTTGTGAACATCCCGGTTACCTGCTGCCATGTCGCCTCCGCTTCGGGGATCGCGCGTCATCCTGCCAGCCGGGCGACCGATTCCGACGAGTTTTCGGAGCGACCGCGGGACGCCGCACAACCCGTCCGGATCGGGTGGAAAGCGACCTGGAGACAAGAATGCTCTGCTCTCGAATCGTCCTCTCCCTCGCCTGGACCGCCGCCTTCGCCGGATCCGCCGGGGCGTCGATCACCGAAGACATGCTGGCCGCGAACAAGGCCGCGGCGAAGGCGATGAAGGTCGCCGTCACCGCCGAGCTCGCGGCGCAGGACGACGAGCTCTCCGCGATCGAGGACGCGGTGAAGACCGCGCAGACCACGACGCAGGACGCGCTCGAGCAGACGGGCGACGCCCTCGGCGCGCACGCGGCGGCGGTCGTCGCAAAGGCTTCGAAGGTGACTGCCGACGCCGCGGCCGCGACGGCCGCCGCGCTCGCCGGCAACGGAATCCTGTTCTCGGTCAGGGGCTCGCTCGCCGGCGACGGCGGCTCCGGCGACCAGCTCGTTCGGAAGATCGACCAGCAGCTCGCGCGCTACCGCGACAAGACGCTCGCGCGCCTGAAGACGCACGAGAAGCGGCTCGCGAACGCGAGCGGCGGGCTGTGGCGCTTCAACTTCGTGATCCCGCCGATGCACGTGTACGGCGCGCCGCGCGCGAACAGCCCCGACTCGATCGGCCCCACGGACAACAACGTCTGGTCGATGCGGATCCTCTTCCTGATCTCCGGCGGTACCACCGCCGCGAACGACGGCCAGGTGGAGCTCGGCGTGCTCGGCCAGACGCTGTGCGTCTCGACCAAGATGAACATCCGCCTGCACGGCCCGACGGGCAACGACCTCGATCACAACAACATCGACTTCGGCGGGACCGACGGCATCGTGCGCCGCGGCTTCGACACGCTGCGCGAAGGCAACCACTTCGTGTTCGTCGAGCAGAGCGACGTCGGCACCGCGGCCGATCTCGAGTTCCCCGTCGAGTTCGGCGTCATCGGCGTGCCGTGACGCGCGCGCTCACGCGGCGCCCGCGCGGCCGCGGAAGACGAAGTACACGGCGCCGCACATGCACAGCCCGGCCCACAGGTAGTCAAGCTTGAGCGGCTGCTTCATGTAGAGCACCGAGAACGGCACGAAGACCGACAGCGTGATGACCTCCTGCAGAATCTTCAGCTGGGGCAGCGTCATCACGCCGAAGCCGATGCGGTTCGCCGGAACCTGCAGCAGGTACTCGACCAGCGCGATCCCCCACGAGATCAGAGCCGCGACGATCCACGGCTTGCTGCGCAGCTCCTTCAGGTGCGCGTACCACGCGAACGTCATGAAGACGTTGGACAGGAGGAGGAGCGAGGTCGTCTGGAAGAGGATCTTCGGGTTCATGAAGGGAAGGTAGCAGCTCCGACCCGAGTCCTGCCCTTCGGGTCTTGGGCCGAATCCGGTCCCGCGTTCCCCCGGGGAACTCGACAAGCGCCGCGGGGGCCCGGAACACCTCGCCGGGTCTCCGGTCTCTGTCAATCGGGTCATCGGCGATCGGGCCCCGGTCGCCGGGCCGCCGGTGAGCCGGCCGACCGGCAACCGGGGCCGGAACGCCGGTACCGGGTGACCGGGAGAACGGTGACCCCGTCATGAGCTGCCACTTCGATTTCCTGTCGGTGAATCCCCGCACCGCGGATTCATCGGACATCCACTCCCGGAGGTCCGCCGTGATCGACTCCATGCTTCTCTCCCTCGCCCTCGCCGCTCCCGCCGACTTCGCCGGCGGTGAACTCCTCGTCTCGTTCGGCGTGAGCAGTCGCGTCATGCGCTGCGCGCCGAGCGGCGCGGTGCTCGGAGTGCTGGCCTTCCCCGCGAACCCCGACTTCACGCCGCAGTCCGTCGCGATCGGACCGGACGGCCGCAACGGCGCGTTCCTCGTGCTGAAAGTTGGCGCGGACGACGACGGCGTGCTGTTCGACCTGGTCGGCGAAGTGTCCGGGTTCTCCGGCACGAACGCCGTCGCGCCGGGCGCGCGGGTCAGGGACCCGGCTGGTAGGTGACGAACTTGCCCTTCACGGTGCGCTTCATCTTCACGCCGTCCTCGACGGACTTCTGACTCGCGCGCACGCGGCCGTGGATCTCGTTCTGGGCATCGAGCCGCATCTTGAAGAAGCGCATCTTGGCGGTCGCGTTCGGATCGCCGGTGTTCATGCGCGCGTTCTGTGTCGCCGACTCCGAGAGGTCCGCCGAGTAGCGACCGTTGGACTTCTTCCAGAGGCCGTTGTTGTCGGCGGAACGAATGGTGAAGTCGTCGAAGAAGTCGAGCGAGACGTTGATCTGGGTCTCCTCGCGCGAGACCTGCTCTCCGTTCTTGAACTCCTTGCGAACGAGGTCCGCCCGGGCGGTGTGATTGCCGACGATCGGGTCGGTCGACGCGGCGAGAGCGAGGGTCGAGAGGGCGCAGAAGAGGGCGGCGGGGGCCAGCGAGCGGAGGGTCATGGGAACCTCGAGGAGTGCGGGATCGGACTGAGGGAAGGCACGAGGTGCGGGCGGGGCGACCCCAGGGAAAAGCGGGCCGTCGCTTCCGCCCCGTGCACTGCGGTCGGTCACGGGCCCCGGTTCTTCGGGTCTCCGGTTCCGGTTGATCGGGTCACCGGGTCGCGGCGATCGGGCCCCGGTTGCCGGGCGCCCGGGCGTCCGGTCAACCGGCTGACCGGCAACCCGGGCCCGATCGCCGAAGCCCCGCGAACCGCGAACCCGGGGGCCGCGGAACCGGAAACCCCGAAACCCCGACCACCCCGCACTTACC
>CAZOLL010000205.1:0-7685 GCA_964580365.1 uncultured Phycisphaeraceae bacterium | reverse complement strand
TCCGCATCGCGCGCCACTTGAATTCGGCACTGAACCGCCGGGGCCGCGTGTTCGCCGACCGGTTTCACTCGCGCGCACTGACCTCGACACTCGACGTGAAGAACACGCTGCTGTACGTGTTGAACAACGCGCGCCGCCACGGCATCCCGTTTGCCGGCCCGACCGACCCGTACTCGAGCGCCGCTTGGTTCCACCGCTGGCAGGACCTCGCGCCGAGCTCACGTCCCTCGCCGGTCGCGTCGCCGCGCTCGTGGCAGCTCGTCCACGCCACATTCCCCCACGGTCGGCTCGATCCTCGCGCGATCCCGCGCGCCGCGTTCGAGTGAACGGCCCGCCTCTCGTCCCTCGAGTCACTTGCCGAGTCCGCGCCCGGATCTGACACCGGATTCGACCGCGCGCTCCACGGCACGCGGATCGCTCCGCGCGCATCTCGACTCGACGATTCGGGAGTGCGCGGATGAACGCAAAGAGCCTCGTCGTTGCCCTGGCCCTGTCCGGTTCGGTCGCCTTCGCGCAAGAGGCGGACGACGTCGTTCAACTGGGACGGATGCTGTTTTCGAGCCCGAAGCTCAGCGCGAACGGGCGCATCAGCTGTGCGACCTGCCACGCGCCGGCCCGGGCGTTCGTCGACGGGTTGGCGCACTCGAAGGGGGTCCTCGGCGAGCCGGTGTCGCGGAACACCCCGACCCTGTGGGGTGCGGGAACGGTGACGGCGTTTCCGGGGGCGCGCCGCATCCTGCCGGACCCCGACTCGGATGCGTCCGTCGGCGGGCCGGTCTGCGGCAACTTCGCGTCGACCTTCGTCGTCGCGCTTTCGCTCGAGGAGCGTTGCCTGGCGCCCATCGAGAACCCGGCGGAAATGGGCGTCGCCCTCGACGAAGTCGTGCGCGAACTGAACGAGGACGCGGCGCTCCGCGAGCGATTCGACGCCGTGTTCGGGGCGTCGCGGTTCGTTTCGCTCGGCGTCACCCAGAAGCGGCTCGGCTCTGCGCTCGCCGCCTTCATCCGCTCGCAGGATCGCCCGCGATCGCGCTACCGGCGCTTCCAGGACGGCGAGACCTCGGCGCTCACCTCGGTCGAAAAGGAGGGGCTCGCGATCTTCATGGGCATCGGGAAGTGCGCGACCTGCCACTCCGGACGCGGGCTCACCGATGGTCGGATGCACATCGTGCGCCTCTTGGAGGCGAGCCGCGACCGCGGGTCGAGCGGAGCGGGCGGCCCGATCCCATCGCGACTCACGCGCCGGATGTCGAACACCACGCGGGTCCTGCCGCCGACGACGCCGACGAGCGGCTACGGCGTAAGCGCCGCTCCGCGCGCCGACCGCCAGACGCTCTCGCTGTGGGAAGTGCGTCGCACGGCGCCGTACTTCCGGGACGGCTCCGTCCCGCACCTGGGCAACGCCGTGAGACTCCACGCGCGCGAACTGCGCGAAGTGGTCGACCTCGATTTCGAATCCGCGAAGCGACTGCCCGCCATTCCGAACACGCCGGTGAAGCTGCAGCCGGACGGGCCCCGGGTCGCACCCGACGCGCTCGACGAGCGTCAGCTGGGTTGCCTGATCGCGTTCTTGAACGCGCTCTGAATTCGAGCGCCGCCGGCAGGCCTTACTTCGTCGAGATCGCCGTCGCGCTGACGTGCGCTTCGCGCCAGCCCATGATCCAGAAGAACCACATGTGCGTGTCGACCTCGACCTTCACGTCGGTGAGCGTGTCGGCGCCGAGCACGTTGCGCGCGACCGCGAGCGCGTTCTCCTGCGCGGTCTGCGCGTTCATCGAGGGCATCAGCGGGAAGACGTAGAAGAAGGCCGGGGTCCACGCTTCCGCGTGCACGTACCCCTTCGGCTCGAAGTGGCGGCCGCCCGCCATCGCATCCGTCGCGACCGACGGGAAGTCCACCGTCGTCCAGTGCTCGAGGGTGCACCCCGACAGACCCGCGAGCGCGAGCGCCCCGGCGAAGACCGACACGAGGCTGCGGAACCGACCCATGAACTCCTCCAGTGGCGACCAGCGCGGGAGCGCGCCGCGTCGGCCGAAGAAGGTAAGAAAGCCGCTCCCCCCGATTCAATCGCCGACCGGGCGATTCGCGTCACCGCCGGCCGGACTCGATCGACTCGGCCTCGGCGAGAGCGTGCTCCGCGAGGTCGGCGCGACCCAGCGAGGCGAGGACCCGCGCCCGATTGCGCTCCGCGGCGGCGTACGCGACGAAGAGCCCGCGGGTCTCGGTGCGCGCCGCCGGCTCCAAGGCGCCGGCCTTCAGTGCCGCGCGCAGATCGAAGCGGCGGATCACGCCCTCGTGCTCGCTCGTGCGCGCGACGATCACGACCGCGTGGCGTCCGAGGAAGACCGGCACGTAGCGCTCGTCCGCGAGCAGCGCGGCCGCGAGCGGCTCAGCCGGGTCGAGGACGAACCTCGAGAGCGCGTGCTTCGCGATGAACCCGTCCTTCGGGACGCGGCCGGTGACGAAGTCCGCTGTCTCCACGAGCCGCTCGATCGGCACCCCCGCGACGTTCTCGTCGACGAACGCGCGCTGCGACGCACCGTCCCCGCGCGCGAAGTCGCCGCCGAACGCGATCGACGCGAACGCGACGCCCGGCGGCAGCTCGCGCCGCACGAACTCGACTTCCGCGTCCGGCCGCGCCATGCCGGTCGCCGTCCAGGAGAACGTCCGCGTCGAACGATCGTGCACCGCGACGCGCCCCGTGACGACGAGCACGGCCAGCGCAAGCGCCCCGAGAACGCACGCGGAGGCTGCCGAGCCCACCAGCACGAAGTGCGAGCGCCCCGGCGAGAGCCAGCGCGCGGCGATCGGCGGCAGCACCGCCGCTACCAGTGGGATCCACTGCCGCGCGACGAGCGACGCCCCGACGACGAGCGCGAGCGGCAGGAGCTGCTGGAGTCGCACGCGCAGGCGCAACGCCCCGACCGCGAGCGCTGCCGCGCCGGCGCCGAGGAGGACGCGGTACGCGAGCACGTCCGTCGGCACCGGCGACCCGATCACCGACGAGAACGGCGGCACGAGGCCGGGCAGGATCGACGACAACGACGCCGAATTCGCGACGAGCGCGCGCAGCGTCGAGAGCGGCGCGATCAAGAGGTCGACGCCGTACGGGTTGAGCAGGCTCGCCGCGACCAGGAGCGGCACGAGGAAGAACCGGACCGAACCGTCGCGCACGACCTCGCGCGTCAGCGCGGAGTCGATCGCACGGCCCACGAGCGTCGCGAGCGCGAGGAGCGGCCCGAAGACGAAGTCGCCGTTCAGGTTGGCCCAGAACGCCTGCAGCATCGTCAACGCGACGAGGTCCTTCGCACCGAGCGGCGCCGTCGCGGCGAGCGTGCGCGCGAACGCCGCGACGAAGAACAAGGAGACCAGCTCCGGCCGCAGCGCGAACGCCGGGCTCGCCGCGAACAGCGCGACGACTCCGAGCAACGCCGACAGCACGCGGCGCTCGGGCGTGCGCTCCTCGCCCCGCGGCGGCCGTGCAAGCACGAACGCGAGGGCCGCGACGGCGAGCGCCCGCAGCAGCACGAGCACCGCCGGCGGCAGCGCGCCGACCGCCTTCGCGGCCACGACGTCGAACAGCCACTGGTCGTCCACCCACGGCGCGTGCGGGTCGACGCCCGAGAAGAAGTTCTCGTGCGGCACGGCGCGGTTCCCGAGCACGTGCCGCCCCGCCGCGCACGCGCGCGCGAGGTCGGCGTCGAACAGCTCGAACACGCCGGAGAGGAACCCGAGCAGGACGACCGCGACGAGCGCGGCGCGGGCGGGGCGCGAGTCGTTCACTTCTTCCGCTCCGCGAGCATCTCGGCGAGCACGAACCGGAACTGCGCGAACGAAGCCACACGGGCGCCGTGCGCGCGCGCGGACGTCGTGAATTCGTCCTCGACCGCCTTGCGCGTCACGACCAGCAGAGGGATCTTCACGATTCGCAGCCAGTCGGCGAAGTCGAGCAGCGCGCGGACTTCCCACGGGGAGGATTCCAGGCCAGTGATGTACCGGGGTACCTCGAGCCGACTGATGTGCGGCCGCAATGCCGCGAGCACCTGCTTTTCGCTCGTTGGTTCCTGCGCGCCGCGAATCGTCGCTTCGAGTTGGAGAGGTTCCGAAGACCTCGCGACCCAAGACCCGCCGAACCACACGACGACGTCCGGGGCGAGATCTCGGATGACCGGCACGGCGCAACGAGCCGCGCTCGCGCAATCGCTGCCGACGCCGCGTCTGACGCCGGGCGCGCGGTACGCGGTCACCGCGCTCGACTCGCCGAGGAGTCCCGTCATGAGCTCGTCGACCGCGCTGCTCGACGTGGGGTCGGCGTCGACGACGAGGATCGATCGAGAGGCCGCGGGCGCCGGAGACGGCGACGCGCCGGCCGGCGGATCGATGCGGAAGATCTCGTGGCGCGCGAGCCACGTGTTTCCCGCACGGAGTTCGGAATGCTGGAACCACGCGAGCTCGTTGTCGAGCGCGCCCCACGACCAGCGGCGGTCCGAGACACTCGCCCGCGCGGGCGTCGTCCCGAACAGATCGGCCGGGATCGCGGCGAGCGCGGCGATCGAGAGCGCGAGCGGGCCGAGCACCGCGGCGGTCGCGAGATCCTGCCCCCCACGACGCAGTGCGTGCACCGACGGCGCGAGCAGGAGCGCCGTCGCGAGCACGAGCAAGGTCGCGCGCAGCGGCGTCGACGCGTCGCCGCGCGGCAGGAACGCGAACGCAACCGCGAGCACGAGCGCTCCGGCGACCGCCGCCGCGCCCCCCGATGCCGGCGCGAGCCATCGTCCGGCGAAGAACGCGACGACCAGCGCCGCGACCATCGCGAGCAGCGCCGTGCGCTGCCGGTCCTCCGCGACCGGCGGGTTCGCGATCACCAGCGGGGTCACCGTGACGTTTCGCACCTCGACGCCCCCGTTCACCGCGAGCAGCGTGATCGCCCCCGCATCGGGGAATGAGGGATCGAGTGCGTGCACCGACTCGTCGCTGTTCACGAGCAGCGAGTAGCGGTCGCCCTCGGCGCGGATGGTGAGGCGGCGACGCACGCCTTCGCGGATCGGATCCTCTTCCTTGCCGATCGGACGGATGTCGTCCTCGGTCTCCAGCACGAAGCGCGTCGCGAGTCGCGGATCGGAGCCGACGAGCAGCGCGACTCCCTCGGCTTTCTCCGGATCGGGCGCGCGCAAACGCACCTCGAGCGTCGACGTCCCGACGAGGTCGACATCGGCCGCGACTTCGACGTCGCGCCAACGTCCGGGCACCTCCAACGCGTTCAGCGCGTTCAGCACGATCGGCTCGGCGCGCGACCAGGGTTGCGCGGGTTCGAGAGGCGCGGCGTCGGCATCGGCCGCGCGCGCCGGAACGGGCCGCATCGCGTCCGACCACCAGAACAACTGAAGCGCCGCGAGCCCGGCGAGCGCGAGCAACCCGCGCCGCGGCCCGCTCGTGGCCGCGGCCGGAGTCGGCCGCACGGCCTCGAGTGCGAGCACGAGCGCGATGCCGACGACGATCGCGACCCAGCACCACTCGCGAGCGAACAGCGAGAACCTCCCGAGGATCACCGGCAGGGCGACCACCGTGCCGAGCGCGAGGCGCGAGACCGGTGCGATCGCGAGCGCGACGAGCACGGCGGCGGCGATCGCCGCGCCGCCGAGGCCGCGTGCGGAGCCGACCGATGCCGTGAGCCCCTCGAACCGGTCCCGCGCGAGCGCGACGCCGGCGGCCGCGGCGAGCGCGAGTCCGACGCCGATGCGCACCGCCGCGCGGGCGTTCGTCACGCGACGCGCTCCGGCAGCTCCGCGTACCGGCGCAGGCACGCGACCGCGCGAGCGGTCGCGCGGCCCGGATCGTGGAAGAAGTCGGCCGCCGCGGCACGGCGCACGTCCGACCGGACGCGCGGATCGGCGAGGCCGTCCAGCACGGCGCGCGCGAGTTGATCGGGCCGCTCGATCACCGCGCCGGTTTTCGTCCCCCACGTCTCGCGGTCGGTCGACGGCCAGTCCTTCTCGAGGCGCGCGAGCGAGAAGAACACGATCGGCCGGTCGAGCAGCAGGAACTCGTTCGCGACCGACGACGCGTCGGAGATCAACAGGTCCGCGGCGGCGAGGCAGGGGTTCGAGTCGGGGTCCTTCGCGAGCACGGCGTTCTTGCCGAGCAACGGCGGCAGGACGCGCGCCCAATCGGTCGCCTGCTTGCGCAGGTCGAGCGAGTTGTCGTGCAGCTTCACGATCACGTTCACGTCGAGCTTCGCGAGCGCCGTCACGATCTCCTTGCCGTGCCGGTCGAGGCAGCCGCCTTCGATCCAGGTCGGTGCGAACAGCACGGTCTTCTTCGCCGGATCGAGGCCGAGCCCTTCGAGCACGCGCGCGCGATCGAACGCGCCGTTCACGAGCGCGTCGAGCTTCGGCATCCCGACCATCTCCATGCGCGGGTCGCCGTCCTCGAGGATGCCGGTCTCGACGAAGCGACGGCGCATGTACGGGCCGAGCAGGAAGAGCTTGTCGAAGTCGCGCACGCGCTCCTGGATCGCGAAGTTGCGGATCGAGAAGCCGTGGAACATGTGGACCTTCACGCGCGCGCGCTTGCCGGTGAGGCGCAGGTCGGGCGTCACGTAGAGGTCGAACTTCTTCCAGCGCGCAATCGCGTTCCGCACCAGCCGGCCGCCGCGCAGGTCGAAGCCGCGGTAGACGAGCGACGGGTCGCCCTTTCCCTGCAGCTTTCCCGTGAAGGAGAACTCGAAGCGCTCGTCTCCGGCGAGCGCCGCGTGCACCGGGCGGAACAGCACGTAGTTCATCGGGCACTTGGCGAAGAACAGGAGTCGCGTCATTTCGCTGTCCGCTCGCCGGTCCGGCGAAGGGCGCGTGATTGTAGGCTCTCGACCCGATGATCCTCATCCTCGGCGGCGGCCTCGCGGGACTCTCGGCCGCTCATCACCTCGAAGCGTCCGGCGTCCCGTGGCTGCTCCTCGAGCGCGAATCGGAGGTCGGCGGGCTCGCCCGCACGGCGCGCGTCGGCGGCTTCCAGTTCGACTACACGGGACACGTGCTCCACCCGAAGAGCGCAGAAGCGCGCGCGCTGATCGACCGGCTGCTCGGCGCCGATCAGGTCAAGCTCGACCGCTCGGCGTGGGTGCAGTTCGACGGCCGCATGGTCCCCTACCCGTTCCAGGCGCACGCGCGCGGGCTGCCAAAGGAGGTCGCGCTCGAGTGCGTGCGCGGCTTCGCGGAGGCGCTGGTCCGCGCACCGGCGAACGGTCGTGCGCCGCATTCCGAGGAGCGCGGGCGGCCCGAGACCGCCGCACTCTCGTTCCTCCAGGTTCCCGAACCGGGCGCCGCGCAGGCGGGCAGCTTCACGGACTGGGCGCGCGCGACGTTCGGCGACGGCTTCGCACGCCACTTCTTCGTGCCGTACAACTCGAAGTGCTTCGCGTGCGACCCCGCGACGCTCTCGGCCGACTGGGTCTCTTGGGCGGTGCCGCGGCCGTCGCTCGAGGAAGTGCTGCGCGGCGCGCTCGACGGCAACGAACGCGAGTTCGGCTACCACCCGAAGTTCCGCTACCCGGCGTCGGGCGGGATTCGCCGCGTCGCCGACGCGCTGCTCGCGACCTTGCCCGCGGAGAACGTGCGCTGCGCCGTGACCGTCGAGGCGATCGACCCCGATCACTCGACGGCGCGCCTCTCGAGCGGCGAGCCGGTCCG
>CAZOLL010000204.1:0-7688 GCA_964580365.1 uncultured Phycisphaeraceae bacterium | reverse complement strand
GACGCCATCCACTTCAAGTGCACTGTGAAGATCGGCGGCGCGGACACGATCGTGAAGGAGGCGATGCTCGACGCGAAGTCGTTCGACTTCGGCGTGAAGTTCGGCGACAAGGCCTCGACGTACACGGCCTACCACCCGGTCTCGTATGAGCCCAGCTCGCTCAAGGGCGTCGACCTGAAGGCGGGCGCGACGCTCGTGTTCGAGTGCGACGTCCCCGCTGTGAAGGCGGGCGACTGGACGTTCACCCCGCGCTACCACGGCGCGAGCGGCGGCTCGATCGAGGCCGCTGCACGCACGATCTCGGTCGAAGCGAAGGACGGCGCCAAGGAGGTCATCGGGCACGTCGTCACCGACATGGGCGAGCTGAAAGTCGAGTTCTGGCCGGAGGTGGCGCCGGCGACGTCGCTGCACATGGCCGGGCTGATGCAGAAGAAGTACTTCGACGGCCTGAAGTTCCACCGCGTGATGAAGGGGTTCATGATCCAGGGCGGCGACCCCAAGGGGAACGGCTCGGGCGGCCCCGGGTATTCGATCGAAGCGGAGTTCAACGCGCGCCCGCACGAGGCCGGAGTGTTCTCGATGGCCCGCGTCGGCGATCCGATGGAGCGGACCGGCGCGCCTCCGCGCGCACAGTTCGCGAACAGCGCGGGCTCGCAGTTCTTCCTGTGCGACGCCGCGGCATCCTTCCTCGACCGCAAGTACACGGCGTTCGGGAAGGTCATCGAGGGCATCGAGATTGTCCACCAGATCGCCAGCTCGCCCGTCCAGCCGTCGGCGAGCGGCGAGATGTCCGACCCGGTCAAGCCGATCAAGATCACGAAGGCCGAACTCGTCCTGAAGAAGTGACGCGATGACCTTCGAACACCTGAAGGTCGAGGTCGCGGACGGCGTCGCGCTCGTCACGGTCAATCGTCCCGAGAAGCTGAACGCGCTGAACACCGCGCTCGTGCGCCAGCTCGGCGAGTGCTTCGCTGCGCTGAAGCGCGACGCCGCGGTGCGCGTCGTCGTGTTGACCGGCGCCGGCGAGAAAGCGTTCGTCGCGGGCGCCGACATCGCGGAGCTCTCGGCTCTCGCGCCCATCGACGGCGGCCGCACGTCGGCCGCCGGCCAGGCGACGTTCACGGCGATCGAACGGCTCGGCAAGCCCGTGATCGCGGCGATCAACGGCTACGCGCTCGGCGGCGGCCTCGAGCTCGCGATGGCGTGCACGCTGCGCACCGCGGCGAAGACCGCCAAGCTCGGACTCCCGGAGATCACCCTCGGGATCATCCCCGGCTACGGCGGCACGCAGCGGCTCCCGCGCCTCGTCGGTCTCGGCCGTGCGAACGAGCTGATGCTGCGCGGCGCGCCGATCTCCGCGGACGAGGCCTGGCGCATCGGCCTCGTGAATCACGTGTTCGAGCCGGCGGAACTGCTTCCGAAGACTCTGGAGCTCGCGAAGGACCTCGCCACACGCGCGCCGATCGCGACGCGCTTCATCCTGGACGCCGCGAACTCCGGCGGCGATCTCGGTCTCGATCAGGGCCAGGCGCACGAGGCCGCCCTGTTCGGCTGGATCATGTCGACCGCCGACACCAAGGAAGGCCTGAAGGCGTTCGTCGAGAAGCGCAAGCCGCAGTGGCGCGGCGTGTGATCACGGGCCAAGAACGCGGGCCGGCAAGGCGCACAACACAACGGACGGAGCGACGAAGATGAACGAGAGGAACGAAAAGAACGAGCTGGTCATCCTCGGCGGCGCGCGCACGCCGATGGCGGAGTACGCCGGCACGCCGGGCTTCGGCAAGCTGAAGGACGTGTCCGCGATCGACCTCGGCGCGCACTCGCTGAAGGCCGCGCTCGCGAAGACCGGCGTGAAGCCGGAAGAGGTCGACCACTGCGTGGTCGGCAATGCATCGCAGACGTCGTCCGACGCGATCTACGGCGCGCGTCACGTCGCCTTGAAGGCCGGCGTCCCGATCGACAAGCCCGCGCTCACCGTGAACCGTCTGTGCGGCTCCGGCATCCAGTCGATCGTGTCGGGCGCGCAGATGATCCTGCTCGGCGAGGCGAAGACCGTCGCCGCCGGCGGCATCGAGAGCATGAGCCAGGCGCCGCACGTCGTGCGCGGCTTGCGCGCCGGCGTCCGTTTCGGCGCGAACCTCGCGCTCGAGGACCTGCTCTTCACCGCACTGAAGGACCCGGTCTGCGGCCTGTTCATGGCGGAGACGGCCGAGAAGCTCGCGAAGAAGTACGGCATCTCGCGCGAGGCGCAGGACGAGTTCGCGCTGCGCTCGCACCGTCTCGGCGCGGAGGCCGTGAAGAGCGGCCGCTTCGCCGCCGAGATCGCTCCGGTCGAGGTGAAGCGCGGCAGCAAGGTCGAAATGGTGACGACCGACGACCACATCAAACCCGAGACGACGATCGAGGCGCTCGCCAAGCTCTCGCCCGCGTTCGGCAAGGACGGCACCGTCACGGCCGGCAACGCGTCCGGTATCGTCGACGGCGGCGCGATGCTGATCGTCGCCTCCGGCGAGCGCGCGCGCGCCGGAGGCTGGAAGCCGATGGGCCGCATCGTCGGCTGGTCGATCGTCGGCGTCGAGCCGTCCGAGATGGGCATCGGCCCCGCGCCGGCCATCAAGGACGTCTGCGCGAAGACCGGCATCAAGCAGGACCAGATCGACCTCTTCGAGATCAACGAGGCGTTCTCCGCCCAGTACCTCGCGGTGGAGAAGGACCTCGGACTGAACCGCGACAAGGTGAACGTGAACGGCGGCGCGATCGCGCTCGGGCACCCGCTCGGCGCCACCGGCACGCGCCTCGTCCTCACGCTGCTCCACTCGCTGCGCGAGAAGAAGAAGCGCTACGGCATCGCGTCGGCATGCATCGGCGGCGGCCAGGGGATCGCGCTGCTCGTCGAAGCGGTCTGACGCACTCACCGCGCGAATGGCGCTCACGCTCGCCGAGAAGATCCTGGCGAAAGCCGCCGGGAAGGACGCCGTCCTTCCCGGCGACGCGCTCGACGTGCGCGTCGATCTGTTCGCGCTCGGCGTCGGGTCGGTCCGCTCGCTGCCCGTGGCGCCGGCGGCGCCCGCGGCGCCGGAGCGCATCGCGATGCTGCTCGACCGTCACGCCCCGGGCGATCGGAAGGACGCGATCGCGCGCGCGCGTGAGCTGGCCGCGGCGCACCGCCTGCGCGCGTTCGTTCCGCCTGCGGAAGGCGGCGTGCTCGGCGTCGAGCTGCTCGACCGCGGGCTCGCGCTGCCCGGCGCGTTCGTCGTCGGAGACGACGCGGCGCTCGTCGCGGCCGGCGCGGTGGGCGCGCTCGCATTCGTGCTCGACGATTCGAATCTCTCGCGCGCGCTCGAGTCGGGCTCGATTCGCACGAGCGTCCCGCGCACGCTGCGCGTCCAGATCGACGGCGCCCTCGGCCGCTGGGCTTCGGGCACGGACGTAGGTCACAAGCTGCGCGCACAGATCCCGCGCGAGCTCGCGGCCGGCGCGGTGATCGAGCTCTCCGGCCCGGCGATCGACCGGCTCGAGGTCGTGGAGCGGCTCGCCGCGATCGCCGCGCTCCAGGACCTCGGGGCGCGGTCGATCCTCCTCGTTCCCGACGAGCGGGCATTGACGTGGCTGCGCACGCGCTCCGCGGAGCTGATCCGTACCGCGCTGCCGGACGCGGGCGCGCGCACCGACTCGCTGCAGGTCGAACTCGACGGGCTCGTGCCGCTCGTTCGTCCGCCCGGCGCGGACGAGGCCGCGCGGCCGGTGACCGCGCTGGTCGAGACGCCGATCCGCTGCGTCCGCTGCGGTCCCGGCGTCGGCGGCCGCGTCGAGGACCTGCGCCTGCTCGCGCGCCTCTTGAAGGACCACGCGATCCATCGCGATTCGGAGCTCGTCGTCGTGCCCGCGTCGCGACGGCATTTTCTTCACGCGGCGGAGGAAGGCGCGCTCGCCACTCTGCTGCGCGCGGGCGCGCTCGTCGCGTCGCCGGTCGACGACGGCGCGGCGCGCTTCCCGGAGCACGACCTCATGGACGGCGAGTTCGGCTTCGCGACTACGCGTCCGTCCGGGCCGTCCGGCCGCATGTTCACCGGCAGCGTCGCGGTCGCCGCGGCCACGGCGTCGTTCGGGCGCCTCGCGCACCCCGACGAGCTCTTGCGTCAACAACGTGAAGCGGTGTGATCCCGCTGCATCGAACATCGGAGACCGATACGTGAAGAAGCTCGAGATCGCAGTCATCCCCGGCGACGGCATCGGCGAGGAGGTCACGCGCGAAGCGCTGAAGGTCTTGCGCGCCGCGGCCGAGTCGTTCGGCTTCGACTACGCCACGAAGATCTACCCCTTCGGCGCGGACCACTACCTGAAGACCAAGGAGACGATGCCGGAGTCGGTGTTCTCCGAGTTCCGCCAGATGAGCGCGGTCTACCTCGGCGCGATCGGCGACCCGCGCGTCGAGACCGGCCTGCTCGAGCACGCGATCATCGCGGGCGTGCGCTTCAAGCTCGACCTCTACGTCAACTTGCGGCCGGTGAAGCTCTATCACGAGCGCCTCTGCCCGCTGAAGGACAAGAAGCCCGAGGACGTCGACATGGTGTTCGTGCGGGAGAACACCGAGGACGCGTACACGCGCATCGGCGGCATCTTCAAGCAGGGCACGCCGGACGAGGTCGCGATGGCGACGATGATCTACACGCGGAAGGGCTGCGAGCGCGCGATCCGCTACGCGTTCGAGCAGGCCCGCAAGCGCGGCAAGCGGAAGAAGGTGACGCTCATCGACAAGGCGAACGCCGTGCGCGCGCAGGACATCTGGACGCGCACGTTCGCCGAGGTCGCGAAGGAATACCCCGACATCGAGACCGACCACGCCTACATCGACGCGGCGTGCATGTGGATGCTGAAGAACCCGGAGTGGTTCGACGTCGCGGTTACGCCCAACATGTTCGGCGACATCATCACCGACATCGGCGCGATGCTGCAGGGCGGCCTCGGCATCGCCGCGTCCGGAAACCTGCACCCCGGGCAGGTGTCGATGTTCGAGCCGATCCACGGCTCGGCGCCGAAGTACCGCGGCAAGAACCAGGCGAATCCGATCGCGGCGATCATGGCAGCGTCGATGATGCTCGACTACCTCGGGCAGCCGAAGGCGGCGGCGGCGATCGAGCGCGCCGTCGAAACCAACATCGTGAACGGGAAGATCCCCTCGCTCGGCGCAGGCGTCGTCCCGACCGACGCGTTGGGCGATCTGATCGCTTCCGAGGTGAAGAAGGCGCGCTGAGGTCCGGCGTTCGCCGCGCCGGAGCGACTACGGCGCGAGGCCGTGCTTCTTCATCTTCCGCCACAAGGTCGTGCGGGAGATGTTGAGCTCGCGGGCCGCGTGCTTCAGGTTCTTCGGGTTCCTGCGCAGCGCTTCGTCGATGGCGCGCTTCTCGGTCTCCTCGAGCCGGTTCTTCATCGCGCCGGTCTCGTTCACCTCGATCTCGGCGGCCTTCAGGCCGAGGCGCGCGAGCGCTTCGGGGCCGATCTCGCCGCCGGACGCGGTGGCGAGCACCTGCTCGACCACGTCCTCCAGCTCCTTCACGTTGCCGGGGAACGGCTGCGCCATCAGGACCGCGAGCGCGTCGCGAGAGAAACGCGCGGGCGTCGCCGCGCGCGGCTGCAGCTTGCGCGCGAGGTTCTGCACGAGGCGCGGGACGTCGTCGCGGCGTTCGCGCAGCGGCGGCACGCGGATCAGGAGCGACTTCAGGCGGTGCAGCAGGTCGGAGCGGAACCCGCCTTCGACGGCCGCCGCCTCCGCGTCGCGCGAGCTCGCGGCGATCACGCGGACGTCGGCCTTCATCACCGGCCCGCCCATGGGCCGCACGAACTCGCCGTCCTGCAGGAACCGCACGAGGCGCGCTTGGACGTCCGGATGCAGATCGACGACCTCGTCGAGGTAGACGGTGCCGGAGTTCGCCTCGAGCAGTCGTCCCGGCGCGCCGCCGGTGACGCCGAAGAGATCCGCGTCCTGCGCGATCGGTCCCGCGAGGGTCGCGCAGCGCACCGCGAGGAACGGCCCGTTTGCCCGGGAGCTCGCCGCGTGGATCGCGCGCGCGAGGAACTCGCGCCCCGTGCCGAGCTCGCCGAGCAGCAGCACGGGCTTGTCGCTGGTCGCCGCGCGCTTCGCGACGTCGACGGCCGTGCTCATCTTCTCGGACGCCGCCACGACGTTCTGGAAAGGCGAGCCCTTCGCCTCCGAGCCGCCGCGCGAGCCGCCGGCTTCCGCGCGCGACCGCTCGAGCGTGGCGATCAGGCTCTCGCGCGTGAACGGCTTCTCGAGGTAGTGCGATGCGCCCAGCTTGATCGCGTCCACGGCTGCGGGGACCGACGCGTACGCCGTCATCATGATCACGGGCAGGTTCGGCCAACGCGCGCGGATGCGGCGCAACAGTTCGAGGCCGTCCATCTGCGCCATCTTCACGTCGAGCAGGGCGGCGTCGAACGACTGCTCTTCCAGCGAGCGCAGCGCCTCCGCGCCGGACGCCGCGGCCGTGACGCGGTGCCGTTCGCGCTCCAGCATCTTCTTGATCGTGTCGCGCACGCTGCCCAGGTCGTCGACGACCAGGATGTTCGCGCTCATCGCACCGCTCTCCGTCAGACCGTCCCTTCGGAGCCCGCGCTCGCGCTCGACTTTGCGCTCAGAGTCTCCGGCGCGCGAGCACGCTCGGCTGATTCCCGTCAGCGGTTGGTAGATATAGGCGAACGTGCGAAACGTGCATCGGCTTTTTTCGGGGCGGTCGGCGTCGTGAGCTCGCTCGAAACGACGCGGTCGGTCGAGCGGCGCGCGCACGCCGGTGTCTCAGCGCGGCGGCGCGTGCTGTTCCCGCTGACGACACCGCTCAGCTACTCGGTCGTCGCGCCCGTCGCGCGCGTGCTCGCGCGCGACCCGGACGTCGAAGTGCTGATCACCGCGCGGTGGGGCGGCGGACGGCTCGCGCGCGAGCTGCTCGACTTCCCGTTCCGCTGGGTGACGCCGCTGTTCGCGCCGCTCGCCTCGGCCGAGCTCGTGGTCTGCCCGGGTTTCCACTTCCGCTCGCGCCGCGCGGCGATGCAGGTAGAGATGTTCCACGGCGCATCGCCGAAGAACTACGCCGTGCGAAAAGAAGCCAAGCGCTTCGACCGACTCTTTCTGATCGGCGAGTACCACCGCCGGAAGTTCGTGCGCTCCGGCGTGCTCGCGGAGAACGACCCGAAGGGCATCCCCGTCGGCATGCCGAAGACCGACGCGCTCGTGGGCGACCGAGCGGCGGGACTCCGGCTGGTCGAGAAGCTCGGGCTCGACAAGTCGGCGCCGACCGTCGCGTACTGTCCGACGCGCTCCGGCGACCACGGCTCGTCGCTCGAGCAGTTCGGCGACGAGTTGATCGAGCAGCTCGCGCGGCTACCCGCCAACGTCCTCGTCAAGCTGCACGACCGCTCGCTGCCGCGCTTTCGGCGCGGGCTCGAGGTCGATTGGGCGGCGCGCATCGCCGAGCGTGCGCACGGCACGCGCATCCGGCTCGTGACCGACCACGACGTGACGCCGGTGCTGCTCGCGGCCGACGTGCTGGTGTCGGACCTCTCGAGCGTCGCGAACGAGTTCCTCTTGCGCGACCGACCGATCCTCTACCTGCCGGTCGCGCGGCACGAGAAGAAGATCAAGAAGAGCATGATGCGGCGCTTCGGTGCGGACG
>CAZOLL010000203.1:0-7691 GCA_964580365.1 uncultured Phycisphaeraceae bacterium | reverse complement strand
GAAACGAGCGGGACGGCCGGCGTGCGCGGCGCGCCGCCGCGTTCGTCACGGAACGACGATGCCGATGTCGTCGCCGCCCGGCGCGATCGCGGCCGGCGCAGTCTCGATCACGCGGTTCGGTCCTGCCGAGAGCACCCAGGCGCGCTCGTCGCTCGTGAAGAAGCCGTTCACGTTCACGACGTACGCCATGCCCCACGGGTCCGCGCCGAGCGCCGGCAGGTAGGGGCCCTGCCACTGCGCGACGTCGCGGAGGTTCACGGTGAGGAAGTCGCCGATCGGTGCGCTGGGCCCACTGTCGAACCGGTTCGAAGACGGCAGCTGCCCGGTCGAGAACAGCCAGTGGAACTCGCGCCGACCGTCCTTTCCCGTCGGCGCGACGCCGGTGTCCTTGATGAAGCGATCGATCGCCGTGGCGATGCGGTTCACCGTGTCGTGCGCGCGCTTCAGCTTCGAGTCCGACATCTCGTTCGTGACGACCGGCACCAGGACGCCCGAGAGCGCCACGATGATCGCCACCACGATGATCATCTCGACCAACGTGAATCCGCGGACGCGCGTGCGCATGGAAACCTCCGGCCAGGGCGGTTGGCCGGAGTCTTCTTCGAGAACGGGACGCGCGGATCTTGAGGGCGCGAACGCGGCGCCGGTGGCACCGGTGCCGCCGAGGGCGCCGATCACTCCTCGTCGGAGTCGGACTTCACCGCGGCGGGTGTCGCGCCGGAATCGGCCTCGACCGGCTCGGCTTCGCCGTCGGCGGGGGCCGGGCGCTTGCGCGCCTTGATCTTCTCCTGGATGTCCGGCGGAAGGTCCTTCGGCAGTTGCTGCGTGCCGCGGCACTTCGGGTAGCGCGAGCAGCCGAGGAACGGTCCGCGCTTGCTGAAGCGCACGACCATCTTGCCTTCCTTGCACTTCTCGCAGGAGATCTCGGTGATGATCGGCCGGATCGGCTTGTCGTGCTCGTCGACCGAGAACGAGTTCTTGCACTTGGGGAACGCGGAGCACGCGATGAAGCGGCCGCGACGTCCCATGCGGATGACCATCGGGCTGCCGCACTTGTCGCAAATCTCGTCGGTCGGCTCCGGCCCCGGACGCTTCTCCTCGACCGAGCCGTCGCGCGCGATGCGCTGCGTCGTCTTGCACTCGGGGTAGCCCGAGCAGCCGAGGAACCGGCCCCAGCGGTTCATGCGGAGGAGCATCGGCTTGCCGCACTCCGGGCACTTCTCGCCGCCCGGCGCCGGCATCGCCTTCACGCTCTCCATCGTCTTCTCGGCGCTCTTCAGGTCCTTCTCGAGCCGCTCGTAGAAGTCACCGACGACTTTGACCCACTCGGCCTTTTCCTCCTCGATCAGGTCGAGCTTCGACTCGAGCCCGGCCGTGAACTCGAGGTCGACGATGTCGGGGAAGCTCTTCACGAGCGAGTCGTTCACGACCTCGCCGAGATCGGTCGCGAAGAACTTGCGCTCCGCGAGCCGCACGTAGCCGCGGTCCTGGATGGTGGAGAGGATCGCAGCGTAGGTCGACGGCCGGCCGATGCCGTTCTTCTCGAGCGCCTTCACGAGCGTCGCTTCCGAGTAGCGCGACGGCGGTTGCGTGAAGTGCTGGGTCTTGTCGAGACCGAGCTTGTCGAGAGCGTCGCCGTCGGCGAGCTTCGGCAGGTCCTGCTCGCCTTCCTCCTTCACGACGCCCGAGATCTTCAGGTGGCCGTCGAAGACGAGCGCGCGACCGCGCGCGGCGAGCTGGTACACGGGCGTGCCCGGCATCGTCTGCTTCGCGTCGATCGTGACCGACGTCTGGTCGAACTGCGCGTTCGCCATCTGGCACTGGAGGGTGCGTTCCCAGATCAGCCGGTACAGCCGGTACTGCTCGGCCGTCAGGTGCGGCTTCATCTTGTTCGGCGTGCGCGTGATGTCGGTGGGGCGGATCGCCTCGTGGGCTTCCTGCGCGCCTTTCTTCGCCGAGTAGAAGTTCGGCTTCTCCGGCAGGTACTGCGCGCCGTGCTTCTTCGAGATCCACTCGCGGATCGAATTCAGCGCCTCGCCGGCGAGCCGGTACGAGTCCGTGCGCATGTACGTGATGAGACCGACGGCACCGTCTTCACCGCCGACCTCCATGCCTTCGTAGAGCTGCTGAGCGACGCGCATCGTGCGCCGTGCGGCGAAGCGCAGCTGAGTGGATGCTGCCTGCTGGAGGAGCGACGTCGAGAATGGCGGCGGCGCCTTCATCGACTTGCGCTTCGTCTCGACGGTCGTGACCGTGAACGTGCTGTTCTGCAGATCGTCGAACGCCGCCTGCGCGGCATCGCCGTTCGGGATCTCGAGCGTCTGCCCGTCCTTGCGCTTCAGCTCCGCGGCGAACACGGCCGCGTCGCCCTTGTCGGCGTCTGCCTCCCGGCGCAGCTTCGCGACGACCTTCCAATACTCTTCCGGCTTGAACGCCTGGATCTCGCGCTCGCGCTCGACGATCAACCGCAGTGCCACCGACTGCACGCGACCCGCGGAGAGACCGCGCGCGATCTTCTCCCACAGAAGGGGCGAGATCCGGTATCCGACCAAGCGGTCGAGGATGCGCCGCGCCTGCTGCGCGTTCACGAGCGGCATGCGCACTTTTCCGGGCGACTTCAACGCCTCGATCACCGCGCGCTTCGTGATCTCGTTGAACGTCACGCGCCAAACGCGCTCTTCCGGAACGCTGAGCGCCTCCTGCAGGTGCCACGCGATCGCTTCGCCTTCGCGGTCGGGGTCGGGCGCGAGGAAGACCGTCTTGCCCTTCGCGGTCTTCTTCAACTCGCCGAGCACGTCGGCGCGCCCCTTGATCGCGATGTAGTTCGGCGCGAAGTCGTGCTCGACGTCGATCCCGAGCTTGCCCTTCGGCAAGTCGCGGACGTGACCCATCGACGCCTTCACGACGTAGTCCTTGCCGAGGTATTTGTTGATCGTCTTCGCCTTGGCGGGCGACTCGACGATGACGAGGTTCTTGGCGGCCATCCGCGCTCAGTGACTCCGTTGCCGACTCATGGCGTGTCTTTCAGACTCGGTCGAGGCCCCTTTCGTCAAGAGGCAGTCATCGGGATGAGCCGTTCGACTCCTCGGTCGACGGCTCGGGGAAGGTCGGCGGTGCGGCCGGATCCGGCCATTGCGACGGTTCGAGGACGACGTCGTCGTTCGCCGGATCCCACGTGATGATCCCCGCGACGAGATCGAACAACTGCAACGGCGAGATCCCGAGTCGCGCGCCGGCGACGCCGACGAACAGACCCGCTTCCGCGTTCAAGAGGTTCCACTTCGACCACTCGGGCCACTCCCACGGTGTGGTGATGAAGTACGGCGGGTAGATCGGCCACCAGAGCTCGCCCTCGCGTGTCATGCCCGGGAAGAACACCAGCGACGAAGCCCGCGCACGATGTGTCTCCTTCCACCAATAGGGGTCTCCCCCGGGCCAGCGCGGAGTGAAGTCGCGGTAGTGCTCGATGCGGTAGTAGCGAAAGATCGGGATGCCGCGCTCTTTCTCCCACCAGATCGGGCCCCAGCGCTGCTCGGCCAGGCCGACGCGCCAGTCGTTGGCCCAACCCGCGCCGAGCCCGAGGTACGGAGTGATGCGGATCTCCGCGGCGGCGCCGTAGCCGCCCGCGATCGAGACCGAGACCAGGTCCGCGACGTCGAGCAGCCGGTTCTCGCCATAGCGCCCGACGGCGGTGGAGCAGCCCGCTGCCGACCCGGCCAACGCCACGAGGGCCAGGCACCGGATCGTTGCATCCTTTGCATGCATCCACTGGGAACGCAGTCGCGCACGCGCCCGCTCGCCCGCTCGCCCCGCCGCCCCGGCGTTCATGCGGTCTCCAGCGACCTTGCCGACTCGATCACCTGCAGGAGCTGCACGCGGATCGCCTTCTGGCGCTCCTCGGCCTCCGCGATGCGCGTCGTCTCCGCGCGATAGAAGGTGAGGAACGGCTCGTAACCCGAGCGCAACCGGCCGATCGTCTGCTCGATCTCGCGGTCGAACTCCGTGACCAGCTCGCGGCGGAATTCGCGGATCAGCACGTCGACCTTCATCGAGAACTCTTGGATCGCCTTCTTCTTCTTCCTCGGAAGGATGATGAAGCCGGTCGCGAACACGGCGCCCGCGAACAGGACGCCCGTCACGTCGAGCGTGAGGCCGGTGAGCAGCGTGACGAGCAACGTGCCGAGCCCGACGGCGCCGACCTGCACGCCGATCTGCGCGAGCAGCGCGCGATAGGCCGTCTCCATGATCCGGTTGCACTCGCCGGCCGGGTCGAAGCGCTCGATCTCTCGCTTGAACGAGCTCTTGATCGACTCGACGAGGTGGTCGCGGTGGTACTCGAACGTCTGTTCCTGCGGCGAGCGCGCGGCGACGCGATCCTGGTATTTCTCGACCGCGAGCTTGTCGGAGAGGAAGCGCAGCGAGCGTTCGAACAGCCCGATCTGCTCCTTCATCAGCCAGTCGGTGCCGGCGTGCATCACGGATTCGATGCGCTCGGACAGGTCGGACACGACCTCCTGTCGGAAGCGCGCCTGGAATGCCTGCGAATTGCGGAGCAACCCGAAGTTCTGCGCGCGGATCGTCGCCTCGAAGAAGTTGCGCCCGCGGCGCTCGAACTCGCGCAGGAGGTCGTAGAGCTGCACGACGTAGACGCTCGAGCGCTCCTTCAGCTCTTTCGCCGACTGCTTCAGCTGCTGGTCGAGATCGTTGAGCGCGGTGAAGTCGGAGTCGAGCAGCGTGCGTCGCTCGGTCGCGAGCGTGGTCAGCTCGTCGAGCACCGCGAGCCCCGCGCTCGCCGGGCTCGTGATCTTCAGGCGCACGCGCTCCTTCTCCGCGAGGCTCGACCCGAGGAAGCGCTCGATCGCGAGCATCCCGCTCTTCTCGAACTCGACCGCGTCGCCCGCCGCCTTCGCCGCCATCGCTCGCTTCGCCGACACGGGGAACACGCGCGCCTCGAAGCGGTAGAAGCGCTTGCAGTTCTCCTTGATGTAGTCGACGACCGCCGGCACCTCGCCGGGCTCGCGCGCGTCGGTCTTGGTCAGCACGAACAGGACGTTCTTGCGCCAGCGATCGGACAGCAGGTTCAGGAACTGGTGCTCCGACTCGGAGAACGGCCGGTCGATCGACGTCACGAACAGCGTGAGGTCGGCCTTCGGGATGAACGACTCGGTGATCTCCTGGTGGCGCCGCACGATCGAGTTCGTGCCGGGCGTGTCGACCACGTGGAAGAGCTTCAAGAGCGGGTTCGGGTGCACCTTCTCGAGCACGTACTCGTCCTGGATGCTCTCGCCCGGGACGTCACCGTGCTTGAGGATCCACACGCGATCGGTCACCGGCAGCGGGCCTTCCGCCTGCACGCGCTCGCCGAGCAGCGCGTTGATGAACGACGACTTGCCCGACTTCACCTCGCCGACGACGACCATCAGGAAGAACTCGTCGAGGTGCTCGCGCACCAGCCGCGCGTGCTTCGCGGCCTCCCCGCGCGGATCCAGGCCGTCCGCGACCGCGACGAGGTCGGAGAGCGCGCCGCGGGCATCCGTGAGGAGGGCGCTGGCCTGGGTCCCGATCAAGTCGTTCAACGACTCGGGCATGAGGCGGGAAGGCTAGCCGAGCCAAACGGACGGGGGAAGCGAGGAGAACTTCAGCGGCCGGATGGGGACGAGAGGAGCGCCTCTCCCTCGGTCTTGTCGCCGAGTCGGGCCAGCGCCTCGGCCTCGAGCGAGCGTGCGAAGCCCGCGCGCATCGGATCGAGGGTCGGTGAGAGCTCACGGATGTGCCGGATCGCGTCCTCGCAAAGTCCCTTTTCGACCTCACGCGCGGCTCGGAGAAGCTTGTCACTTGCGTCGTTGCGCGTCCCGCCGACGTGCCGAATTTCCGAGAGGAGCTTCTCGCTCGCCACGAAGAACTCCGTCGAGCCTCGAGCCATGGCGAAGCGCTCGCCGTGAAAGCGCCGGTCCAGCTCGACCCGAACCTTGTACCGCCTGTCGGGCTCGAGCGGCGGCGCACCGAGCGCGGCGAACGGGATGTTGATCGTCTCTGCGGTCGGACCGGAGAATTCGACTCGAGCAAACGGCTCGGTGATTCCGAGGTCAGAATCGCTAATCGAGATCTCGAGATTTGCGGCCGTGCCGAGGGCCTTGCGCAAAGTCGCACTGAAGGCGACCCGCAGCTCCTGCGGCATCGCGGAAATGCCCATGCGCGGCCAGTCGAGGTGAATCGGCGGATCGCCAAGGCCGGAGCGCTCGCTGAGGTACTCGTCGTGAAACCGAGCCAACACTCTCGGGTCGCTGGGGTCGGTCAGCAACCATGCGAGGAGCTCTGGATCCTCGATGATCCGGCACAGCCGTTCGCGGTCTTCGGGTGACAACGGTCGCCCTTCGCGAGCGGCCAGGAGAGCAGAGAACAAGGCGTCCTGCCGCTCGGCACGAACCACAGCGTCGCGTGCACTCCACGCTGACCACACGATTGCGCAGACGGCGACGAGCACGATCGCCGGCACCGCGCGACGGCGCAGGAGTCGCCGACTGCGTTCGAGCAAGCTCGGCGGCCGGGCGAGGATCGGGTCGCGCGCGAGCACGCGCCGCAGGTCGGCCGCGAACTCCTCGGCGGTCGCGTAACGGCGCTCCGGCGACTTCTCGAGCGCCTTCAGCACGATCGTCTGCAGGTCGATCGACACGTGCGGGTTCATTCGTCGCGGCGGCGATGGATCGGCCGACTGGATCTGCGTCAGCACCTCGCGCAGCGAGTCTCCGCTGAACGGCCGGCGCATCGCGAGCAGCTCGTACAGCGTGACGCCGAGCGAGAAGACGTCGCTCGTCGCGCCGATCGCGCGGACGCGACCCTCTGCCTGCTCGGGCGACGAGTACAGCGGCGTGCCGGCGAAATCGCCTTCGCGCGTGAAACGGTCCTGGTCGCCGCCGATCGCGAGGCCGAAGTCGGTGAGCACCGGCGAACCGTT
This sequence comes from uncultured Phycisphaeraceae bacterium, assembly GCA_964580365.1. Lineage (GTDB taxonomy): Bacteria > Planctomycetota > B15-G4 > B15-G4 > JADJEK01 > CAZBOK01. Next base: position 736 of record CAZOLL010000203.1, on the reverse strand, counting down.
CTCGCGCACGAGGACGTTCGAGGGTTTCACATCGCGGTGGATGACGCCGTTCCTGTGTGCGTGCTCGAGCGCATCCGCGAGCCCGATGACGAGTCGGCACACGGCGTCCTCGTACGACTCTTCGATGATCGTCGAGGCGGTGCGGGCGCCGCCCGGCAGCGGCCCATGACAGTGCGCGATCTCCGCCGACACCGCGTCGAACAGGTCCGCGCCGGTGCGCAGCACGAAACGCCGGCGCTTGAGCCGCGCGATCACGGCGTCGAGCGGCGCGCCGCGCACCAGCTCCATCGCGAACCAGCACGCACCGTCGTGTTCCCCGATCGAATGCACCGCCGCGACGTGCTCGTGCTGCAGCCGCGCCGCGAGGCTCGCTTCGCGCAGGAACCGCTCGCGCGTGAAGCCGGGACGGTTCGCGTTCATCACCTTCAGCGCGACGCGGCGCCCGAGGGACTTCTGCTCCGCCTCGTAGACGACGCCCATCGCGCCGGCGCCGATCTTGCGGACCAGCACGAACTCGCCGAACGGGGTGCCCGCGGAATACGCGACCGGCGCGATCGGCGGCACCGCGCGCTGGACCTCCGCGTCGGCGAGCAGGAAGTCGTCGAGCGCGGCGCGCAACTCCGGCGGATGATCCGGATGCGCGGCGAGGAACTCGTCGCGCGTCATCGGCGTGCCCGCCTCGCGCAGTCGCAGGAACCGATCGAAGAGATCGAGGGGATGTTCGCTCACCGATCCT
>CAZOLL010000202.1:0-7716 GCA_964580365.1 uncultured Phycisphaeraceae bacterium | reverse complement strand
CCGCGTCTTCGCCGACCGCTTCCATTCCCGCGTCCTCACCTCGACGCTCGACGTGCGCAACACGCTGCTGTACGTGTTGAACAACGCGCGCCGCCACGGCATCCCCTTCACGGGCATCGTCGACCCGTACTCGAGCGCCGCGTGGTTCCACCGCTGGCAGGACCTCGCGCCGTCCTCGCGTCCCTCGCCGGTCGCCGCGCCTCGCTCGTGGCAACTCATCGACGCCGGCTGGATCCACGGACGTTTCTCATCGGGCGCGATGCCGGCGCGGGGACGCCTTCACGAAGGCTGAAAGGCGAAAGGCGGGGGGCGAAGCGGGCCTCGTCCTCTAAACTCTCGCCCCCCTCAAGGATCGACCCGCGCCCCTTCGATGAGTCTCCGTTCTCCATGACCTACCGCTACACCATCATCGGCGCGGGGCTCGCCGGGCTCTCGACCGGATACAACCTCGTCACGGGCGGGAAGACCGTCAGCATCCTCGAGAAGGAGTCCTACGTCGGCGGGCTGGCGGCCTCGTTCACGCAGGACGGGTACACGTACGACCTCGGACCGCACCGCTTCTACACCAAGAACGTGAAGGTCCAGCGCCAAGTCGAGGACATGCTCGGCACGAACGTGCACTTCCGCGATCGCCTGTCGCGCATCTTCCTGCTCGGGAAGTTCTTCGACTACCCGCTGAAGGCGTCGAACGTCATCAGGAGCCTGCCGCCCCACCTGCTCGTGAAGTCGTTTCTCGACTACCTCGTCATCCGCGTGAAGAACCGCTTCCGACCGATCCCGGACGACTGCTTCCAGAACTGGGTCATCAAGCGCTTCGGCAAGACGCTCTACCGCCTCTTCTTCGGCACCTACACCGAGAAGGCGTGGGGCATCCCGTGCACGCAGATCTCCGCGGACTGGGCGTCACAGCGCATCACGCTGCTCAACCTCTGGGACACCGTGAAGCAGACGCTCTTCAAACCGAAGAACGTCCCGCGCACGCTCGTGTCGAAGTTCGTCTACCCCGTCACCGGCGGCATCGGGAACATCTCGCGCGAGTACACGCGCCGCATCCTCGCCGCCGACGGCGGCAAGAACCGCGTGCTCACGGGCTGCACGATCGAGCGCTTCCGCTGGCAGGGCGACCGCGTCGTCGCGGTCGACTTCACGCGTGACGGCAAGAAGGAGACCGAAGAGGTCGAGAACCTCGTCACGACGGTGCCGGTGACCACCGCCATCGACCTGTTCGATCCCGCGCCGCCGGAAGAGATCCTGCAAGCGCGCCGCTCGCTGCGGTACAAGGCGATCGTCTTCGTCTACCTGCAGTTGAACCGCGACAAGGTCACCGACGACCACTGGGTGTACCTGCCCGAGCAGCACCTGAAGGTGCACCGCATCAGCGAGTTCAAGAACTTCTCGGAGCACTGCGCGCCAGCCGGCAAGACGATCATCGCCGCCGAGATCACGTGCAACTTCGAGGACCACATCTGGAACATGACGAAGGAGGACGCGATCGCGCTCGCCGCGTCCGACCTCGAGAAGGTCGGCCTCATCAAGAAGGGCGAGGTCGTCGACGGCTTCGTGCGCCGCGAGAAGTTCAGCTACCCGCTGTATGACCTCACCTACCGCGAGAACCTGAAGAAGTGTCTCGCGTGGATGCGCGGCCTGAAGAACTGCTACCCGACCGGGCGCCAGGGCCTCTTCCAGTACGGCAACATGGACCACAGCGTGGCGATGGGCCTCGTCCTGGCGGACAAGCTGTTGAAGGGGAAGGGCGGCGACGAGGACGTCATCGGCTCGGAATACCTGGGCTGATCCGTTGAACGGATCGAGCGCGACGATGCAGCAGGCCGCCGAAGTCACCAGCGCGATCCCGACCAAGGAAGTCCCGTGCCTCCTCTGCGGGCGCACCGATCCGTCGGTCATGTTCACCGCGCCGCCGTGGCGCATCGTGAAGTGCGCGGGCTGTCGGCTCGTCTACACGCTGCCGCGCCTCTCGCCCGAGCAGATCAAGGCGATGTACCAGACGGCGTACTGGCAGTCCGACCGCGCGAAGGACTTCGGGTACACCGACTACCTCGCCGACCGCGAGCTCTACGTCGCGACCTACCGCATGCGCCGCGAGGTCATCACCTCGCGAAAGAAGACGCCGGGGCGCGTGCTCGACGTCGGCTCGGCCGCGGGGTACTTCCTCTCCGTGATGAAGGAGATCGGCTGGGAGTGCCACGGCATCGAGCTGTCGGAGTTCATGGCCGCGAAGTCGCGCGAGATGTTCGGCCTGCCGAACGTGACCAGCGGCTCCTTGCTCGACTCGACGCTCCCCGAGAAGTCGTTCGACGCGGTCACGTTCTGGGACGTGATCGAGCATCTCGAAGACCCGGTGCCCCACCTGAAGAAGGCGGCGTCGCTCCTGAAGGACGACGGGATCCTCGTCATCGAGACGCAGAACGTCGAGTCGCGCGCGGCGAAGATCCTCGGGCGGAAGTGGCAGCACTACAAGTTCGCGGAGCACCTCTGGCACTTCGCGCCCGACACGGTGAAGACGCTGCTCGACCGCGCGGGCCTGCGCGTGCTGGAGAACACGCCGAAGCGCGGCGGCAAGAAGGTGACGTTCGACTTCATCCGCGAGCGCGTCGGCAAGATCCACCCCGTGCTGTCCGTGCTCGCGACGCCGCTGAAGCTGATCGGCCGGCGCTCGCTGTATGTGAACCTCTTCGACGAGATGCTGATCGTCGCAGAGAAGGCGCGCTGAGCGCGGGGCGCGTCCGGTGGAAGGCGTCGCCTACGAGCAGTTCCTCACGCTCGAGCGCGAGCACTGGTGGTTCATCGGCCGGCGCCGGAACTACCTCACGGTGCTCGGCGCGCACCTCGAGCGCGCGCAGAAGACGAGAGACCTGGCGATCCTCGACGTCGGCTGCGGCGTCGGCGGGATGCTGCCCGAGCTCGCGCGCTTCGGGCGGCCGGTCGGGCTCGACTCGGACGCGGAGTCGATCGCGATCTGCCACCGCCGCGGGTTCCCCGACTGCCGCGTCGCCGCGGGCGAGCGCATCCCGGTCGACGACGCGAGCCAGGACCTCGTCACGCTGTTCGACTGCCTCGAGCACACCGACGATGACACGGTCGCGCTGCGCGAAGTCGCGCGCGTGCTGAAGCCGGGCGGGTTCGCGTTCTTCTCGGTGCCCGCGTACCAGTTCCTGTTCTCGAACAACGACCGCGTCGCGCACCACAAGCGCCGCTACACGCGCGGCGCGCTCACGGCGCGGGTGCGCGCCGCGGGCATGGACGTGGCGCAGTCGAGCTACGTGAACTTCCTGCTCTTCCCCCTGATCCTCCCGGTCTTGCTCCTCGTGAAGCTGAAAGAGCGCCTCTTCCCGAAGGCGAACGACCCGCGCACGAACCTCACCCGGCGGATGCCCGCGCCGCTGAACGCGCTGTTCACGGCGGTTTTCGGCTTCGAGGGAAAGATCCTGCGGCACGTCTCGATGCCGTTCGGGCACTCGCTGATCTGCGTGGCGCGAAAGCGCTGAACCCGCTTTTTCAGAATCGCAGTTCGGTTCGGCTCCGTCCCATCGGTCCTCCTCCTCGAAAGCGCGCCGGACATGCCGCGGGATCGGTTCCCGCCGCGGCGCGCGCCGAAACGAGGAGGAAACCATGTCCCGCATCCCCGCCTGGTGTTGTGCGCTGCTGATCGCCTGGACCGGAAACTCGGCGATGGCCGAGTCGCTGGTCGGCTCGCCCGTCTTCGTCGCGAACCGCGGTCAGCACGCCGAACCGGTTCTGTTCGAGGCGTGCGACGGCCCGATGACCGCGTTCTTCACACGCGACTCGATCGCGCTCACGATCCACGAGCCGCTGCAAGACGTCGACCCGCGCCGTGTCGACAGCGCGACCCGCGCCGATCGACTGGATCGCGCGCGGCGCGCCGAGCACGTCGTCTTGCGCTTCGTGGATGCCGCGCCGGATGTCTCGGTCCGAGGCGAGCGGCCGGATCCGGCCCCGCGTCACGTCTTTCGCGGCGAACGCGAGCGCTGGGTGACCGGGATCCCCGCCTACTCCGAGCTGCGCTACTCCGGTCTGCGCGCCGGCACCGATCTCGAGGTCCGCGTGCGCGACGGCCACGTCGCGTTCGACGTGGTCGCGGCGCCCGGCGTCGCGGCGCCGGGCATCGTGCTGGACTGCGCGGGCGCGACGGCGATCGGCATCGGCGCGGACGGCGCGCTCGAGCTGTCGACCGGCCTCGGCATCCTGCGGCTGACCGCGCCGCGAGCGTGGGAAGAGGCGCGCGCAGGTGCTCCGCATCGAGCGATCGCGTCGGCATGGCGCCGCCTCGACCAGACCCGCGTCGCCCTGGAAGCGACGCGGGTCGACCCCGCGGCGCGGGTCGTCATCGACCCCGGGATCGTGTTCTCCACGTTCGTCGGCGGCAGCGGCGACGACGTTCCGACCTCGATCGAAGTCGCGCCCGACGGCAGATCGTTCGTGGTCGGGTACACCGAGTCCGCGGACTTCCCGTGGCTCCCCGGCCCGGCCACGCTGGTCGGCGGCTCCGACGTGTTCGTCCGCCGCTACTCCGCAAGCGGCGCTCTCGACTGGTCGGCCCGCGTCGGCGGCGCCGGTTCGGACTGGGCCTGGAAGTGCGCGCTGACGCCGAGCGGCGACCTGGTGATCGGCGGCGAGACGACCAGCGGCGTCGGCTTTCCGTCGGTCGCGGGCGGGTTCGACACCAGCTTCAACGGCGGCGGCAGCGACGGGTTCCTGGCGGTGATCGACGGCACGACCGCGGCGATCGAAGCGACCACGTTCCTCGGCAGCGCGATCGCGGCCGACGTGGTGAACGCGGTCACCCTCGACGCCGCCGGAGCGGTGGTCGCCGCCGGAATGACGGTCGGCGCCGGCTTCCCGGTCACCGCCGGTGCGTTCGACCTGACGTTCAACGGCGGCCCCACCGACGTGTTCGCGGCCCGGCTCGCTCCGGACTTGTCGGCGCTCGAGTTCTCGACCTACCTCGGCGGCGCCGGCGAAGACGGCGTCTACGGGATCGGCGTCGTGTCCGGAGCTGCTCCGGTGCTGTGCGGAGCCACCACGTCGACCGCGTTCCCGGTCACCGCGGGTGCGCTCGACATCGCCTACAGCGGCGGCGTCGACGGCTTCGTGACGCGGCTCACGCCGTCCGGCTCCGGCCTCGCGTGGAGCACGTTCCTCGGCGCGACCGGCTTCGACACCGCGAACGACCTGCGCGTCGACGACGAGGACGGCGTGTTCGTCGTCGGCAGCACCACCTCGACGTTTGGGTTTCCGTTGACGGTCGGAGCGTTCGACCTGACGTTCAACGGAGCGCAGGATGCGTTCGTCACTCGGCTCGACGCGGCCGGGGCGCTCGGGTACTCGACGTACCTGGGCGGCTCCGCGGTCGACGCCGGCATCGACGTCACGGTCGATCGGTTCGGGCGCGCGCACGTCACCGGCTGCACCGTCTCGACCGACTTCCCGACGACTCCTCGAGCCGCGGACCGGACGTCGAACGGTGGTTTCGACGCCTTCGTCACGCTCTTGTCGAGCACGGGATCGATCCTCACCTACTCGAGCTATCTCGGCGGCGCGCTCGACGACGTGGGGTACGGCATCGAGATCGACGGTGGTGGCGACTGCTGGGTGACCGGCATCACCGATTCGCCGGGGTTCCCGGTCACCGCCGGCTCCGCCGACCCGAGCCAGAACGGCGCCACCGACGGGTTTGTCACGCGATTCGACCTGCCGTGGTCCGACCTCGGCTCGGCGCTCGCAGGAACGCTCGGAACGCCGGAGCTGTCCGGCGACGGCTCGCTGGCCGCGCTCGCCCCCACCACGCTTTCGCTCGCAGACGCGCGGCCCGCGAGCACGGCGATCCTGATCGTCGGATTCGCCGCCGCGGGACTTCCGTTCATGGGCGGCACGCTGGTGCCGGCGCCCGACGTGGTCGTGACGGGACTGCCGGTCGACGCGTCCGGCAACCTGGTGGTGTCGGCGCCGTTCCCCGCCGGCATCCCGTCCGGGTTCCGCATGTACTTCCAGTACTGGATCGCCGACCCGGTCGCTCCGCGCGGCTACTCCGCGTCGAACGGCCTAGTCGCCGAGGTGCCGTGAGCGAAGGAGCTGTTCACGGAGCGGGGCGGCGGACTCGGTCCGCCGCCCCGCTTGCGTTGCATTCCGGTCACTCGCGCGGCGCGTAGTGGAAGACGCGCCACTCGGCTTCGCCGCGCCGGGCCGGTGAGCGGCCGATCGTGTTCGACAGCTCGAGCAGTCGGCGGGCGGCCGCGGCGTCCGAAGTCGCCGGCGACTCGCTGCGCTGAGGTCCGCCGGCCGGCGGCGCGAGCGCGCGCAGCAGGGACTCCGCGGTCGGATCGGGATCGGGCGCGACGACCGTGACCAGCCGCTCCATCCGCGTCGGGGTCGGCCAGAACGCCGGCCGGCCGGCGACTTGAGGCAGCCGATGCACCCCGGCCGGGAGCGCGTCCGCTCCCGCGGCCGACGGGTAGAGCGCGAACGCGGCGCCCTGCTGGTCGACATCGAACACGTACACGTGCGCGGGACGATCGAGCGTGAGGTCGAGGAACAGCCCGTCCACGGCGGAGGTCGGCGCGACCTCCGCCCCGCCGCGGACGCCCGCCCATCGCATCTCGCAGAACAGCGGCGCCGGGGCTCCGCCCGATCGCGCCAGCGCGAACGCTCCGAGCACGAGCAGTGCAGCTCCGCCCGCACGCAGTCGCAGCGCGCGGCGGGCAGCCGCCTTTCCCTGCAACCGCTCGAGCGCGTGCGCCACCGCCTGCACGTCCGGGAATCGCGCTTGCGCGTCGCGCTGCATCGCGCGCGACACGATCGCGACGTAGTCGCGCGGGATGCCCGGGCGGCGCGCGCACGCCGGGACGAAGGAGCCCGAGTCCCAGACGGAGCGCAGCTCATCGAACGAGCGCGGCTCGATCGGGTGTCGTCCGGCCGCCATCCAGTCGAGCAGCACGCCGAGGGCGAACTGGTCGGCCGCCGCCCCGGACGGTTCTCGCGCCAGGATCTCGGGCGCGAGGTACATCGGTGTTCCGCCGAGCGCGACCTCTCCCGCGGCCCGCGCCAGACCGAAATCGAGCAGAACGACGCGGCCGCTCGCGGCGAGCATCACGTTCGACGGCTTCACGTCGCCGTGCACGATCCCCCGCGAGTGGATCGCGGCAAGGGCGCGCGCAAGGTCGCGGCCGATCGCGACGGCCCGAGCAGGCGGCAGCGGCCCGTGATCCGCCACGTGGCGCGCAAGCGTCTCGCCGTCGATCCACTCGAGGCGCAGGCGCAGGTCGGAGTCGGATTCGTCGATGCCGTAGACCCGGACCACGTTCGCGTGCTCGATCGCGGCCAGCAGTCGCGCTTCGCGCAGGAAGCGCGCCCGCGCGTCGGGACCGACCGCAACGCCGGGGTGCAGCACCTTGACGGCGAGCGTCCGCTCGAGCGAACGGTCGCGCGCGCGGAACACCCGGCCGTAGCCGCCGCGCCCGACTTCCTCGATCAAGTCGATCCCGGTGTCGAGGATCGCGGGAGTCGGACGCGCGCGGCGAACGAGGTCTGCCAGCTCCCGCAGCGACGCCAGCTCGGCGCGCGAGAGCGGACCCGACTCCTGGAGCGCGTCCCAGTCGATCGGCGTGCCGTCGGCGGTCGCGGGCGCGGTAGCCGCGGCGGGACACGGTCGGGCGGGAATACCGCCGGCCGGTGGCGGTC
>CAZOLL010000201.1:0-7750 GCA_964580365.1 uncultured Phycisphaeraceae bacterium | reverse complement strand
CGGCGCGCGCCGCGCGCCGCTCGAACTCGTCCTTCGAGCGACGCGCCCAGTGGACCGTGTGCTCGACGCTCTTCCTCTGCTCGTCCGGCGTGTCGTCCGGGAAGGTGCAATGGTCGAGGCAGAACATCACGTCGGCGCCGAGCTCGAACTGGCGCGCGACGCACTTCTCCGGCGTGAGGTGCTGCACCTCGCCGTCGGCGGCGAAGCGGAACGACACGCCGTCCTTCGTGACCCGCGCGCGCGGACCGCTCGCGTCGCCGCGGCCGAGCGAGAGCACCTGGAAGCCGCCGGAATCGCACGCGACGACGCCCTGAAATCCGAGCCAACGGTGGAGGCCGCCCAGCCGGCCGATCACCGTCGCGCCGGGTCGCTCGGCGAGGTGCACGGCGTTCACCATCAGCGCCGGCGGCCGCGCGCGGGCGAGGTCGTCCGGGCCGAGCGCGCGGATTCCGCCGCGCGTCGCGTCGGGAAGGAAAGCGGGGAGCGCGAGGTCGCCGTGCGGCGTCCGCAGCGCTCCGGTCCCGGCAAGTTGGTCGAGTCGAACTTGCAGTTCGTGTAGGTGTTCGTGGTGGCGCCGCCGGCCGGGTCGTTCAGTCCGAGCGCACCCGTCTTCGTCGCGACGCACTTCTCGAGCACGTTCGTCGGACCGAGCACGCCGAAGCCGTCCGCTCCGGACTGCTTGGCCTTGCACTTCGTGAGGTGGTAGCCGCTGATGCCGACCTCGATCGTGAACCCGTCGCCGATCGAGCGCGTCGAGGAGCACTTCTCCAGCGAGCCGTTCGAACCCTTCAGCTCGAAGCCGTCGTCGCCGGAGTGCGTGCTCTTGTCTTTCACCAGCACGGCGTCTGGCGTGTTCACGAAGATGCCGTTCACGTCGGCGTCGGTCACGCGGTTCTTGGTCGACGTCGCCGGGCCGAGGATCTCGATGCCGTTCCCGCCGGCGCGCTCGACGCGGTTCTTCGTGAGCCGGCAGTTCAAGCCCTGCAGCAGGATGCCGGAGTCGCCCGTGTCGCTGACGCGGTTCTTCACGAAGTCCGAGTCGACGGCGCCCGCGGTGCTGAGAGGAGCGAACGGCGGCACGAACTCGACGCGGATGCCGTAGCCGTCCTGCCCGCTGACCTTGTTCTTGTCGACCTGCACGCGCTGGCAATCGGAGACGCGGATGCCCTCGCTCGATCCGCCGTCGATGGTGCACTTCGTGAGGCGAGAATCGGCGGCGACCGACATCAGCACGCGCCGCGCGGTGCCGCCGGAGATCGTGAACCCCTTCACTTCGATGTGATCCGAGGTGTCGATCAGGAGCGCGTTCGGACCGCCGCCGCCGGTGATGTTGACCTTGCCCTTCGCTTTCAACGTCAGATTGCTTCGACCGGAGATGACGACGTCTTCGGCGTAGGTGCCCTTCGACACGACGATCGTGTCGCCGTTCGCCGCCCCGTCCACTCCCTGCTGGATCGTGGTGAAGTCGCCCGGCACCTTGACGGTGTCCGCGTGCAGCGCGGCGGCGAATGCGACGAATGCGACGAATGCGACGGCGGGGATTCTCATGGCTCTCCTCATGGGCTCTTCTTGGGCGGCGACACGATAACTCGACCCGACGAAGAACGAAGCGGAGTCCGCGCCCCGCACCTTCAGTCTTTCCGCGAGAACTTCAACCCCGACCACGTGGCGTCGAGCGAGCACACCTTGTAGTCCACCAGTCCGTTCGCGATCGCGACCGAGCGCACGAGGTCCTGCGTGACGTCGGTGTCGACGCGCGCGGCCTGCTTCGGCCACGCGATCCACAGCTGGCCCTTCGGCGCGCGAGCGCCCATCGTCGCCACGCGGCGCTGTAGGTCGCGCGCCGACGTCACGAACCAGACCGCGAGGTCGACGCGCCCGGCGAGCGACTTCACGAGCGCGACGTCGTCGGGCAGCGGCGCGAGCGCGCGCTCGAAGCCGGCCGGCGCGTCGATCAGCGCGACGCGGGCGCCGGGCTTCACGCCGAGCTTCTTCCACAATGGCGTCCCGGCGAACGCGATCGTGTCCTTGGGCACGATGGGGGTGGCGGGCGAGCTGCGGAGCGCCGCATGCAGCGCCGCGCCGATGCGCTCCCAGGTGGTGAACGTCGCATCCGGCAGGACGGAACGGACGCGTTCGACCTTCTCCGGCTCGCCGCCGACGAAAACGAGCGGCGACGCGCGGGTCGTGCGCCCGCGCCGGAGCGCGACCCCGATTTCGAGCCCGGTCGCCGGCCGGCGGGTCAGGTCGACGACGAACAGCGCGGGCGGGTCTTCGCGCAGCGCCTTGCGGAGCTGCGGCTCGTCGAGCCGGTCGTGCTCGACGCGCCAGCCGAGAGCGGTCAGCCGTTCGATCCGGTCGCGCGCCTCGGCGGCGTCCCAGTGGATCAGTCGCACGCGCTGCATGCGGCTCCTCTCGTTCCGTCGTTCCCGCGGCGGCCGCGGCGGCGGCAGCGAAGATACGCGAACGCCGCGATCGGTCGAGCATGCGGGCGCGCACCATTGATCCGTCCCGCGCCGGTGGGAATATTCGTGACACCGCGAACCGCCGGTGGCCGTTTCCGGCGCACGAGGAGGATCCAAATGAAGCGTCTCGCGTCGATCGGTGCACTCGTCTGCTGTGCGTTCGCCCCCGCGGCTCTCGCCGGCGAGTCCGACCTCTACCTCTCCGTCCCCGCGACCGGCCAGATCGTGCGCGTCGACGCTGCGACGAACACGGCGACGCCGTTCGCCACGGGGGTGTTGATCCCGCACTACGGCATCTTCCTCGAGGACGGCTCGCTGATGATGCCCGACCGCGGCTGGCCGGCCGTGCTGAAGATCGACCCGAACGGGACGGTCCACTCGTTCTCCGCCGGCGGCCTGTTCCAGAAGCCCGTCACGATCATCCCGCACAAAGACGGCAACGGTTACCTCGTCACCGACATGGAAGCGCAGCGCATCGTGCGCCTCGGGTTCGACGGGTCGCAGACGTTGTTCGCGGACAACACCACGATGAACGGCCTGCTCGACTGGCCGGACGGGATGGCCTTCGACGACGCGGGCAACCTGTACATCGCGAACCTCACGGGCAACAACATCCTCAAGCTCGACCCGCAGGGCAACGCCTCGGTGCTGTCCGCTTCGACGCTCATCAAGCAGCCGGGCGGCCTGGTCTATGACGGCGCGGGCAACCTGTTCGCGGCGAACTACCTCTCCAGCACGATCGTCCGCATCCCGCTCGACGACCCATCGCAGATCGAGGTGTTCGCGTTCGACATCAACGTGATGCAGAAGCCGAACGACCTCAAGCTGTCGCGCGCCGGCGGCATGGTGTCGTCGTGCGGCAACGCCAGCGTCGTGCGCGTCGACGCGCTCGGCAACGTCTCGCTGATCATCAACGACACGAGCTACGGCGAAGTCGTCGGCGTCTCGGTCCCCGAGGACTGGTCGCCCTGCACCGGCCGCTACTCGCTCTACGGCTCGGGCGACGTCGGTAGCGGCGGCTTCACGCCGAAGCTCCGCGCGATCTTCCCGCCGTGCGTCGGCCAGGCTGCGGCGCTCGAGTTCAAGGACTTCCTCGGCGGCTCGCCCGCGGTGCTGTTGATCGGCGTCGCGCCCGGCTCGCAGTGGTTCATGGGCGGCACGCTCCTGATCAACGTCGCGCTGCCGTTCACGGTGACGTCGTTCGTGATGCCGGGCTCCGGCCCGGGCAACGGCGACTTCCGCCTGCCGTTCATCACGCCCGACTCGCCCGCCTACGTCGGCGCGGAGTTCTATCACCAGGTGCTGCAGGCCGACCCGGCCGGCGCGCGCGGCATCACCCACTCGAACGGTTTGAAAGCGAAGCTCGGGACCTGATCCCGACATCCGGTTCGCCACCGGTTTCCCGAACGACGCGATCGGGAGCGCTCGTTTGCCCCCAGGCGAGCGCTCCCACCTTTTGCACGCCGACCGTGCGGTCAGCCGTCGGCGCGCGTGCGCGTCGCGGCGAGCGACTCGATCGCGGCGGCGTCCATGCGCCACACCGTCCACTCGTCCATCGGGCGCGCGCCGCACGCCCGGTAGAACTCGATCGCCGGAGTGTTCCAGTCGAGGACCGCCCACTCGAAGCGGCCGGCGCCGCGTTCCTTCGCGACGCGCGCGCAGTGCACGAGCAACGCCTTGCCGAGTCCGGACCCGCGCGCGGACGGGCGCACGAACAGGTCCTCGAGATAGAGGCCGGGCTTTCCCATCCAGGTCGAGAAGTTCGCGAAGCACAGCGCGAAGCCCTGCGGCACCCCGTCGATCTCGCCGATCCAGCTCTCGGCGACCGGGCCGCGGCCGAGGCCCTTCCCGAAGAGGTGGCGTTCCAGCAACTCTTTCGTCGCCACCGCGGCGTGCGGCGCGCGCTCGTACTCGGCGAGTTCCTTGATCAACGCGAGGATCAAGGGGATGTCGGCGGGCACGGCGTCGCGGACGGTGATTCGCGTCATGGGCGTCTTCCTCAGCGACGGAGTTGATCGAGCAGCGACCGCACGTCGCGGGCTCCACGGGCGGCGACGCGGAGCGTGACCAACGAGTACCACAGCACGCTCGCCGCGACCACGCCGGTCCAGAACCAGTGCTCGCTCATCTCGCGACCTCCCGTCGCCGCGCGAGCGCGGAACCGAACAGCATGGCGAGCGCGGCGCCTGCGTACGCGGCGATGCCGCTCCAGTGGGGGCCGACGCTCGCGGCGAACGCGTGCGTCGCCGGCGTCTTGTCGAGGACGAGCCACGCGACGGGGAACGCGGCGCCGATCACGATCGCCGCGAGCGCGCCTGCGCCGCGCGCGCCGCGCCAGTAGCACGCCGCCACGAGCAGGACCGACATGCTCGACAGGTAGATGCTGCCGGTGACGGCGAAGTAGTCCCACAGGTCGCCCGAGAGCGGGAACCACAGCCCGTAGAAGAACAGGAACAGGCCGAGGAGGACGACGAGCACGCGATTCCACGCGAGCTTCGCGCGCTCGGTGAGCACGCGTCCCTTGCGGGCGAGCGTCGGCTCGACCACGTCGTTCCACAAGACGCCGCTCCACGTCACGAGGTAGGACGAGTCGGTCGACATGTCGGCGGCGAGCATCGCCGCGATCATCAATCCCATCAGTCCGACCGGAAGAAACGTAGCGAGGAAGCGCGGCATCGCCTCGATCGACTCGACCGACGGATCTGCGCCGGCGACGGGCGCGAGCATCGCGAGCGCTGCAATGCCCCACAGGCCCGGCAAGACGAAGCGCGCGGCGAAGAAGAAGCTCGTCTTCACGTAGACCGCGCGTCCGGTTGCGGAGTCCTTCGCGGCGAGCACGCGCGCGACGACCGGCTGCCAGGTGAGCGTCGCGGCGAGCTGCAGGAAGCACTGGAACAGGACGAAGGTCGCGCCGCGCGACGGATCGGCGAGCGGCGAGAACCCGCGGTCTCCGATGCGCGTGGAGACGGTGTCGACCAGCGTCGAAGGCCCGACCTTCCACAACACGAGCGCGGTCACGGCGAGGATCCCGACGCTCATCACGACGAACTGCAGGAAGTCCGTGACGAGCACCGACAGCATCCCGCCGAGCGCGGTGTAGAGCACGACGACCGCGAGCAGTGCTCCCATCACGAGCGTCAGCCAGCGCGCGTCGATGCCGGTCGTCAGCACGAGGAATTCGCCGCCGAGGCGGAGGTACAGCCCCATGTTGAGCAGTCCGCCGAGCACGATCACGATGCCCGCGAGCATGCGCACGCGCCGGCCGAAGCGGTTCTCGAACAGCTCGGGCAACGTCGCCGCCGCCTGGTCGCGCAGCGGTTTCACGCAGAACCCGGTGACGCCGACGACGAGCATCGCGACGAACTGGATCAGCCCCGGCACAGCGCCCGCGAAGCCGTGCTGGTAGCCGGCCTGCGCCGTGTACATGCACGTGACGATGCCGAACTCGGTGGCGGCGAGCGACGCGATGCCGAGGTGGACGTCGACCTTGCGGCCCGCGACGAGGAAGTGGTCGACGCGCTTGACCCAGCGCTTGACCCACAGACCGGCGGCCACCGTGAGCGCGAGGTAGAGCAGGACGATCGGGCCGTCGATCCACGGCGAGAAGCTCGACACCGCGCAAATTGCGCTCATCGCGACGGAGCGTAGCGAGCGCCGAAGTCGCCCGATACCGTGCGCGGTCGATGGTGTTGCTCGAGGTCTGCGTCGATTCGCTCGAAGCGCTCGCGCTCGCGCAGACACGGGGCGCGGGACGCATCGAACTGTGCGCGCGGCTCGATCTCGACGGACTGTCGCCGACCGCGGAGGTTCTCGAACGCGCGCTCGAGATCGCTCGCGTGCCGGTCTTCGTCATGGTGCGGCCGAGCCCGGGCACTTTCGTCGTCTCGCACGCGGATCGCGCGACGATGAGGCGCGAGATCGAAGCGGTGAAGCGCGCCGGCGCCGGCGGCGTGGTGCTCGGGGCGATCACCGAGTGCGGCGACGTCGACGCGGCGCTCGTGCGCGAGCTGGTCGCCGTCGCGCGACCGCTGCAGGTCACGTTCCACCGCGCGTTCGACCGCGTCCGCGACCGGACGCGCGCGCTCGACGCCCTGCTCGAGCTCGGAATCGATCGCGTGCTGACCAGCGGCGGCGCGCCCGACGCGGAGTCCGGGATCCCGGCGCTGAAGGAACTCGTCGAGCGCGCGCGCCGCAGGATCATCGTCATGGCCGGAGGCCGCGTGCGCGCGCACAACGCGGCGCGAATCGTGCGCGAGACGGGCGTGTTCGAGATCCACGGCTCGGTCCCGTTCGAGATCGGCGCGAGCGCGCCGGAGCGAACCTGACGTGTCGAAACCGAAGTCGCTCGCGCAACTGCGGCGCCTGCCGCACCTCTCGAAGGAGCGCTTCGAGCCGCTCGCCGAGAAGCTGCGCACTCGACTGCTCTCGCTGCAGGGCGCGGTGCGCGACGCCGACTGCCCGGTCGTGCTCGTGCTCTCCGGTGGCGACCGCGAGTCGGCGCTCGACGTTGTGAACCGGCTCACCGAATGGCTCGACGCGCGACTGCTCGACCTCCATCTGCGGCCCGGAACCACCGACGCCGAGCGCGAGCGGCCCTACCTCTGGCGCTGGGCCTCACGACTGCCGGCGACGGGGCGCATCGGCGTGTTCCCGCACGCGTGGGCGCAGGACCTCCTCGTCGCGGAGCTCGGCGGCCGGCGCACGCAGCGCGACCCGCCGGCGAGCGCGGAGCGCATCGTCGCGTTCGAGCGCATGCTCGTCGACTCCGGCGCGCTGGTCGTGAAGATCTGGTTCCACCTCGACGACGAACTCCTCCGCGAGCGCAGGAAGCGGTCGCGAAACGACCCGCTGCGCGCGTGGGACCCGGAGCGCGGCGGGGACGCGAAGTGGAAGCGCCTCGAGAGCGACGACGCCGCGGAGGACCGGGTGCTGGCGTCGACGGACCACGCGGGCGCGTCCCGTTCAAGAAGTACAAGCTGACACCCGACGACTTCCGCAATCGAGCAAAGCGCGGCGCATACCGCACGGCGGCGAACGAGATGTTCCTGCACACCGACACGCCGTCCGCGCCGTGGCGACTCGTGGCGGGGGACGACAAGCCGAGCGCGCGACTCACGGTCGTCGAAGAGATCTGCGGGGCGCTCGAGCGCGCGTTGGATTGACGAGGGGGGCGGCGCGCGGGCTGGGTCGGCGGACAGAACACGAAGCACACGAAGGGGACGCGCCGCGCACGCCGGACGCCGGGCGTGCTGGGGACGCGGGGGCGCCGGACTTCGTCCGGCGGT
>CAZOLL010000200.1:0-7769 GCA_964580365.1 uncultured Phycisphaeraceae bacterium | reverse complement strand
CGGAGCATTCAAGCCGCGCACGTCGCCGTACTCGTTTCAGGGGCTCGGCGAAGCGGGGCTGGAAGCGCTCGCGGAGGCGCGCGCGGCGACCGGGCTCGCGTTCGTCACGGAAGTCGTCGCCCCGGAGGACGCGGATCTCGTTGCGCGATTCGCAGACGCGCTGCAGGTCGGCGCGCGCAACATGCAGAACTTCCGCCTGCTCACTGCGGTCGGTCGCCAGGAGAAGCCGGTGCTCCTGAAGCGCGGAATGATGTCGACGATCGAGGAGCTCCTGCTCGCCGCGGAGTACGTCGTCGCGGCCGGCAACCCGCGCGTCGTGTTGTGCGAGCGCGGCATCCGCACCTTCGAACCGTCGACGCGCAATACGCTCGACATCAGCGCCGTGCCGGTGCTGAAGGAACGCACGCACCTTCCCGTCGTGATCGACCCGAGCCACGCCGCGGGTCGACGCGAGCTGGTGCCCGCGCTCGCACTCGGCGCGGTCGCCGCCGGCGCGGACGCGCTGATCGTCGAGGTGCACACCGACCCGGATCGCGCGCTGTCGGACGGACGGCAGAGCCTCGCGCCCGCGCGGTTCGGGCGGCTCGTCGCGGACGTCGAGCGCGTTGCGGGTGCGGTGGGGAGGCGGCTCGCGCCGCGCGCCGACCTCAGTCGTTCCGCTCGGCGGTGACGCCGTGGACCGCGCGGAGGATCGGACCGCGGGCTGCGGGCCACCCGACGTGCTGCGCGAGGCGGCACGCGAGCGCGACGAAGATGAAGAGGTGGGGCGGGTGGCGGTCCTTCGCCGCGATCGCCGCGCGGAACAGAGCGCGCCGCACGACGTCGGCGCCTTCCTCGTCCGCGACGAGCGCACGCGACGCTTCGAGCGCGGTCTCGAGATCGGCGCGCACGATCGCGTCGGCGAGCTTGGCGTCGAGCGCCTCCTTCTCTCGCTTCGACGCGGGCTTCGCCGGATGGTCGTCGAGCAGTCCGGTCACGAGCGGCTGGCCGGGCACGCGACGCAACAGCCGCTGCGCGAGCACGAGGAGGAGGCCACGACGATCGCCCGCGGGCACCGACGGCAACAGCTCCTTCACGGCATCGGCGAACGCGAGGTTGTGCCACGTGCGTCCCGCGTTCTCCGCGGCGCGCAGCCAGAGCACGGTCATCGCCTCGTCGATGCGTTGCGCGCGGCAGAGCGCGTCGAGGCTCGCGATCGCGCTCGGGATGTGGAACGAGCGCAGGCCGGAGAGCAGCGCGCCCGCCGCGGCATCGCCGGGGATCGGCGGCTCGGCCCACGACTCCGCCGCGACGCCCGGCTCCTTCACGCGCGCGACGAGGTAGCGCGCCGCGGAGTTCGCGAGCAGCGGCACCGACTCCTTCGCGACGCGCGAGCACAACGCAACGGCGTGCAGGAACGCGTCGATGAAGATCAGCGTGTGGCCGAGCTGCCCGGGGTTCGCCGTCGCGATTCCGACGAGGGCGGTGCGCACGACGGCGTCGCCTTCGGCGATCGCGACCAAGAGCGCGTGCGTCGCCGCGAGGTCGCCGTCGTTCACGATCGAAGCGAAGCGGTCGGACGTCGGGCGCGCCGCGCGCGGGATCGGCTCGAGTGTGGTCTTCGGCGCGAGCGCGAGCGTGCCCGCCACGTGCGCAGCGAGTTGGGGCGCGATGCCGAGGCGCGTCGCCTCCGGCAGCACGCGCTCGAGCTGCACGACGAGGATCAGGCCGTGCGGAGTCGACGTCGAGGTGTCGAAGTGCTGAGCGGCCGCTGCGTAGAGGGCGGCAAGTGTGGCGTCCTTTTCCCCACGTCGCAGGAGGTCGGCGGCTTCCTGCTGCGCCTCCAACATGCGCGATGCGAGGATCGCCGTGCGCAGCCGATCCCGATCCATGCGTTCGAGGTTCCCTGAAGACCTGCGAGCCGCGAAGGCTCGAAAAGATCCTTCAAGACCGGTGGGCTTGCAATCGGAAATTCAGGCGGGAGTGGGGCGCACGGCCGATTCTTCGGCGTTCTCAACCATCTGCGAGAGCAGGCCGCGGGCGTTCGCGGGCGCCATACCGCGGAGGAAGACGCCGCGGGAGGGACACGCCGCGTTCGGGCCGGTCGCGCACTCCCCGAAGCAACGCACCGGTACGGCGCGGTAGCACGACCACCGCTCGTCCTGGAGCAGCGCCTGCTTCCACGCGGCATGGATCGACGCGCCGCCGCGTTCGCCGCAGGTCGGACCGACGCAGACGAACACGAACTGTGGGAGGATCGACGACACGAGCCCGATCATCGGCCGCGCTCGAGCGCGATCCGCCGATAAAATCCTCGGCCCGTGGGAAAGCCCGAAACCCAGACTGCCGAGCAGCGGCTCGTGTTCGTGACCGGCCTCTCCGGCTCCGGCAAGAGCGCGGCGATGAACGCCTTCGAGGACATGGGGTTCTTCTGCTCGGACAACGTGCCGACGGTGCTGATCCCCGACTTTGTGCGCGTGCTGCAGACGCGCCGCAATTCGATCCCGCGCGTGGCGCTCGTGGTCGACGTCCGCGAGCGCGACTTCTTCGACCAGTTCATCCCGACCGTCGAGCGCCTGCGCGCCGACGGAGTGCGCAGCGAGATCGTCTACCTCGAGTCGTCGGAGGAGTCGCTCCTGCGCCGCTTCAGCGAGACGAAGCGTCCGCACCCGCTCGCGCTCGACTCGCGCGCGATCGACGGCATCAAGAAGGAGCGCGAGCTGCTGAAGGAGGTCCGCAACATCGCGGACATGATCATCGATACGACGAGCTTCAACGTGTACCAGCTGCGCGATCACCTGCGGTCGCTGTTCCGCGCGGGCACGCAGCTCGTCGTGACGGTCTTGTCGTTCGGATACAAGTTCGGCGTGCCGCTCGACTGCGACCTCGTGTTCGACGTGCGCTTCCTGAAGAACCCGTACTACGTGCCGCACCTCAAGCCGAAGACCGGCGAGGACGCGGCGGTCGTCGAGTTCGTGATGGAGGACAAGGAGGCGCAGGACTTCGTGAAGCAGCTCGTGTCGTTCGTGAAGCGGCTCTTGCCGAAGTACCTGCGCGAGGGGAAGGCGTACCTCAACATCGGGATCGGGTGCACCGGAGGGAAGCACCGCTCGGTCGTCGTCGCGGGGAAACTCGCGGAGGCGCTGCAGTCACCGAAGTGGTCGGTGAATGCCGCGCATCGCGACGTGGGGAAGGGCCGTTCGTGACCGCGGTATCCCGGGCCCGCCCCGAACCCGAGACTCGGGTTCGGGGCCGCTCCCCGCACCTCAGAGCTTGCGGAAGTAGCCGAGGAAGGTCGCGTTCGGATTGCCGGTCACCCCCGAGGTGCCGAGCCGGAGAGTCGTGCCTCCCGGGAGGACCAACCCCGTGCCGAACGACAGATGCTCGTGGCCGTTCGCCTCGAGGAAGATCGGATGCACGCGCATCGTGTCGGTCGTGGCGGTGCTCTCGAACAGCGACAGTGCGTTCGAGCCGCTCGCGACCGTGGAGTAGATCACGTCGGTGATCACCAGCTCGCGGTTCGTGGGGACGTCGATGACGTCCGTGAATCCCACGGTGGCCGCACCGCTGATCACTTGTGAGAACTCCTCCTTGATGCGGCCACGGCCTGGGATCGTCGACAGGGACGCGAACGCCGGCTCGAACGCGGACACGGCGCACAAAGCACCGAGCACCGCAAGACCGATGGCGAGATGCTTGCTCATGATCGTTCTCCTGGTTCTCGGGTCGGCCGGAATGGCGACCCACGTCATCGGAGGCGACGACGCGGGAGGGAGACGACGGGGAAAATCGAACGGCGAGGTCCAACACGCGGTCCGATGGGAGAAGAGCGGATCGAAGGAGTCCGCGGATGGCAGAGATTGATTGGTGCGCCCGGGCCGAGTCGAACGGCCGACCTGCGGTTTAGGAAACCGCCGCTCTATCCATCTGAGCTACGGGCGCCCGGCGTGGAGGGTAGCGGAGCACGGGAAGTGCGGCGAGCGCGATCAGGCGAGGCCGAAGAAGCACGCCATGTAGCCGGTGGCGGCCGAGAACCAGAGCGCCGCGAACGAGAGCACGAACAGCACGCGCGATCGCGCGCGCCGCGAGCGGCCGGCGGAATCGACAAGGATCGCGGTCGGCATCGCGTGCGTCGCGCGCACGAGATCACCGTCATCGACGAACAAGCGGGCATGCGCCGCCGCCGCATCGACCTGCGCGTCGATGCTCGCGAGGTGCAGCGTCGAAGCCGCGACCTGCGCGGCGAGCGGAGTCGAGAACTCGGCGAGGCAGTACATCGAGTGCGCTCCCGGCGACGCGCAGACTGTACCGCCGCGATCCCTCTCCCGCGCCCACTCCCACGCCCGAGCCCGAACCGAATCTCAAGACTCGGGCCCGGGGCCGGTCCCGCGTCCCGTCCCCGAGAGCCCGCGAACCCGTGCCCCGAGGGCCCGACTCACGTCCCCTGCTGCGCGAAGATCACCGGATTCCCCGCCGGATCCACGACGCCGATCTCTCGCGCTCCATAGAACGTGACGCGCTCCTCGACCGTCCGCGGCATCCCCGTGATCGCGCGCTTCACCGTCTCGAGGTCCGCGACTTCGAGATAGAGGCACGTGCGGTACTCGCCGTTCGCGAGCGCCGGAAGGTCGTCCTGCACGCTCGCGCGCGTCTGCAGCATCAGCTCGATCGCGCCATGAACGAGGATGACGAACCCGAGTCGATCCCCGTGCGGGACCTCCACGGTCTTCTGGAATCCGAGGCGGTCGACCCAGAACGCGAGACACGGTTCGATCCGGTCGACGACGAGGACGGGCGTGAGCTTCTTCATGCCGCGGAGGATCGCAGGATCCGCCGCGCGCGTCTTGGAGAATTGGAATCCGGCGCTCAGGTCTCGAGCAGCGCCCTCGCCTGCGCGATCCCCGGTGCCGGGAAGCCCGCGTGGCTCGCCATCACGCGCGTGAGGGCGATGACCGCGCGCTCGCGTTGCTCGGAGCGCGCCGTCGCGTGCTCTTCTTGCGCAGTGCGGAAGTACTTCTCCGCGTGCAGCGCACCGTCCTCGCTCACCGCGAATCCGAGGAGCTTCGCGAACAGTCCGTCGTGCGGGTGGTCGAGCTCGCACCAGCGGCGCGCCGCGGCGCAGGCGAGGTCGGCGAGCGGGGTCCCGTCGTGCAGGCGGCGCACGAGCAAGGGGAGCAGGTCGTCCGCCGGTGTTGCCTGCAACAGGTCGACCAGCGGCTCGAGCGCGCCGAAGCGCAGGCGCGGCGGTTCCGCGGCGTCGTCTCCGAACAACGCATGCGCGAGTCCCGAGCGCTGCGCGAGTGCGAGACCGATCGCGAGGCTCCCGGCGCCGCGGCCGGCACGTGCGAAGAACTGACGATGCGTGACGGTGCGCATGTTCGCCTCACGAAGGCTGCGTGCGGAGAGTCCGTTCGCGGCGCCGATGCAAACGCGGTGCAGCGGGAGGCGCGTCACTCCGCGGGGATCAGGTCTGTCGCGCGCGAGCCGGTCAGCGCGCGGACTTCGTTCGCGAGGTGGGATTGATCGCAGTAGCCGTGCTCGAGCGCGAGGAGCGCGAGCCCGCGCGGCGCGCGGCGCCCACTCGCGATAACCGTCCGGTGCGTGTCGCATCGGCCGCGACGGTATCACGGGATCGGGGTGCGGTACTCGAGCGACCACCGCTTCGGCACGCGGATCGACTCCTTCCAGCGCCGCGCAGGGTCGAAGAACAGCGCGCCGCGCACACCTTCACTCCAGCCGAAGTCGACGGCGAACGGCGCGATCCCACGGTCCGGGGCCGGGTGGCCCGCTGAAGCAGTCGGCCTCGTGCACGCTCGGCACCGGCCAATCGCGCGCGCTCGAACGGAACGCGACCGTGCCGCCGTCTCGGAGCGCGACGTTCGCGCCCACGTCGGTCACAGGGAGGATGCCTTGTCCGCCCGACGCGACGAAGACCGCGACGTGCATCGGCTTGGGAGGGACGGCGATCGCGGGAGTGGTAGAACGGCGGCGCTCTTCGGCCCGCCGCCGCGACTTTCGAGATCCGTCATGTCCACGCTCCTCCTCTTCATCGTTCTCGCGTTCTCCGGCGATGTGCCGAAGGCTCCCTCCGCGCCGAAAGCGGAGTTCGCCGGATGCTGGCGGGACGTCGACGAGCCGCAGCGTTTCGTCGAGCTCGTCCCCGGCAAGCTCCGGGTCCTCGACCACGGAGAGGTCGACATCACGCGCGCCACGTTCAACGACGACTCCGTGATCCGCCGCGTGTGGGGGAAGAAGGAGGTCTGGGGTCTCGCGATCGCCGACGGGAAGTTGCACGTCACCGCGTACGGCAAGCCGTGGATCCTCGAGCGCACGACCGAGCGGCCGGCGGAGCTCGACCCGAAGCCGATCGCGCTCGGCCCGAGGGTCACGATCGACGACGCCCGCATGGACGCGCTCGACGACGAGTTCGCGCGCCGCATGAAGGAGGACCAGGACGCGCGCGGCGCGAACGGCAAGGAGCCGGACCTGAAGGCGATGGAGCGCGTCGACCCGGACAACACGAAGTGGTTGAAGGAGCTGGTCACCGAGATCGGCTGGATCGACGCCGATCGCTTCGGCAAGAACGCGACGCAGTCCGCCTTCCTCATCGTGCAGCATTCGGGCGACCTGCCGCTCATGCTCGCGGCGCTGCCCGAGATCGAGAAGGACGTGAAGGCGAAGAAGCTCGACCCGCAGAACTTCGCGCTCTTGTGGGACCGCACGCAGGTGCGGCTCGGCGAGAAGCAGCGCTACGGCAGCCAGCTCGGCGAGCGCCCCGGCGGAGTCGGCGTCGTGCTCGCGCTCGAGGACCGCGCGAACGTCGAGAAGATCCGCGCCGACATCGGGCTGTTCCCGCTCTCGAGGTACATCGAGATGATGAAGCAGATCACGAAGGAGAAGGAGATCGTGTTCGAGGACGACGATGCGGACTGAGCGGGCCGAGCCGCCGCGCGTCACTTCCCGCGCGGCTTCGTCTTCTTCGCCGGCGGCTTCGCGGCCGGCTTCGTCGCGGGTTTCGTCGCGGGCTTCGTCGACTTCTTCGGTGGCGCGCGCTTCGTCGTCGCTTTCGGGGCGCTCGTCGCGGGCTTCGAGGTCTTCGGCGCCGCGGTCGACGTCGCGGGCGCGGCGACGGTCGGTGCGGGCGCCGCGTCCGCGAGCAGGGGCGGCTTCTTCGCCATCGGCACGAGCGGCACGAGCGGCGTGAACGTCGGCGCGGCCGCGAACGGAGACTCGCCGGCGATCACCGCCTTCGCGTCGCCGAGCACGCGATCCCAGTCGAACGCGGGTCCCGGGTCGTTCTTCCGATCGGTCACGTGGTAGTGGCCGAGAATGCCGTGGAACGATGAGAACTCGCGCTGCGTGAGCGCGCGGTTCAACACCGAGCCGTCGGTGGA
Source organism: uncultured Phycisphaeraceae bacterium (assembly GCA_964580365.1). GTDB lineage: Bacteria > Planctomycetota > B15-G4 > B15-G4 > JADJEK01 > CAZBOK01. Next base: position 396 of record CAZOLL010000200.1, on the reverse strand, counting down.
CCGCGGCGCGTCGAGCTCGATCTTCGGGAAGATCTGCACGAGCGTCGCGGTGAGCTTCGCCAGCGCGCGGTATTGCTCCTCGGTGAAGTCGTACTGGTACAGCATCTGCCGACCGATGCGTCCCGACAGCAGCTCGCGCCGCGCGGGGCGCGCGACGAAGCCGCGCGTGAGGATGCCGGTCTGCTTCATCCAGTTGGGAAAGACGACCTTCGGTCCCGCCTCGTCGGACGTGTACCACTGCTTCAGCACGGGGTCGTTGGGCGAGCCGTACGCGCCGATGTGGGCGATCTCGATGCCGATCGACCGGTCGTTCGCGTCGGCGGCGTGCCACGCGCGCTCCTTCAGGTCGAGCGTCTGGTAGATGGTGCCGTCGACGTCGAGCAGGAAGTGCACCGA
>CAZOLL010000199.1:0-7816 GCA_964580365.1 uncultured Phycisphaeraceae bacterium | reverse complement strand
CGCGAGGATCGCCGGAACCGCCGGATGCAGGAGCGACGGGGACGCCGACGCGTTCATCTCCGAGCGCGCGGGCTTCTCGCAGGAATCGGGCGGCCACGTCGCCGCGCTCTACATCCCGAACCGCGTGCTGGATCTCGTCGATGTCATCCATGTCGGCGTTGGCGTCGGCCCCGGCGCTGGGCTGGAGTTCAATCTCACGCGCTACGGGCGCCTCGGCGCCGTCGCCGGCGTGGATGCCGGCATCGGTTGGCTCGGTCGATTCGCGAGCGCGTTCCAAGCCGCGATTTCCGCGCGTGCGACGCTCGGGCCGATGGAGGCAATCGGGCGGCCGAAGCGATACGCCGACGACAAGTGGGACGGACTCTGGCGCTTTCCGAAGTGGGACGTCGGCGTGTTCGCCCACGGCGCGCTCGTGATGGCATTCATCTCCATCAACCCCGACGAGATCGTCGACTTCGTCGCCGGCATCGCGACCTACGACACGAAGGCCGACGACTTCTGATCGCGACGGGGAGCGCTCGCGGGCGGCGGTAGCATCTGCGCTCCCATGAGCCCGAAGTTCCGAATCGCCGCGCCGGCGCTCCTCCTTCTCATGCAGTGCGCCTGCTCGAAGGCGCCGCCTCCTCCGCCTCCACCGCGCGTCGTGGTGTTCGCGGGCAAGGCTTCCGAAGCGGACGCGGCGCGCGACGCCGCGATCGCCGCGGTCACGCGCGCGGGCGCGGACGGATCGTTCGTGTTGGAACGCATCGACGACCCGAAGCAGATCACCGACGCATCGCTCGCGGGCGTCGCGGCGGTCGTCCTTCCGGACGGCGCGATCGGCACGCTCGACGCGGACGCGCGCCTCGCGTTCGAGCGGTTCGTCGAGACCGGCGGCGGCGTCGTGGCGATCCACCGCGCGCTCGCCGCGCCGGACGACGGCGATTCGTGGCCCTGGTACCGGCGCCTCGCGTCGGGGCTCGATGTCGAACAGCTCGCGTCGGCGCCGCTCGCGATCGAATGGAGCGACGGCGGCCCGGCGGCCGATGCGAAAGCCGCTCCGCTCACCGACGCGCCGTTCATCGCGGCCGATCTCTCCAGCCGCGTCGAGGTCCTCGCGAAGGCGGACGGCCGTCCGTTGTCGTGGCGGCAGACCTACGACGGCGGCCGCGTGTTCGCGACGGCGCTCGGCGCGGGCGCCGCGACGTTCTCGGACGCGCGGTTCGCGACGCACCTGCGCGAGGGCATCCGCTGGGTGCTCGCCGCGCCGCCGCGCCGCGCCGACCGATCCCTGCCTCAGGACGATCGCTTCGAGATCGAGACGCTCGTCGAAGGCCTCCACGACCCGATCGAGATCGCGCCGCTGCCCGACGGCGATGTGCTGATCCTCGAGCGCGAGGGCGCCTTCAAGCGGTTCCGCGCGCGCGAGCAGCGCATCGAGACGATCCGCCAGCTCGAGGTCGCCTGCCGCACCGAGACGGAGGACCACTCCCTCGAGTGCGGCGGCCTCGGCCTCGCGATCGACCCGAAGTTCGACGAGAACCGCTTCATCTACATCTACTGGTCGCCGCTCGAGCCGAGCGTGAACCGGTTGTCGCGCTTCAAGCTCGAGGAGCACGACATCGTCGACCGGAAGGACCTGCTCGACGTCGGCACCGACCGCGAGCACAAGACGTGTCACGAAGGCGGCTCGCTCGCGTTCGGTCCGGACGGCTGCCTCTACATGTCGTGCGGCGACAACACCGATCCGTTCGAGTCGGACGGCATCGCGCCGATCGACGAGCGCGAAGGCCGGAAGGAGTTCGACGCGCAGCGCAGCTCCGGCAACTCGAACGACCTGCGCGGCGGCATCGTCCGCGTGCGCCCGAGGCCGGACGGCACGATCGAGATTCCCGAAGGCAACCTGTGGAAGCCGGGCACGCCGAAGACGCGACCCGAGATCTACGCGAAGGGTTGCCGCAACCCGTACCGCATCGCGATCGACCCCGAGTCCGGCGACGTGTGGTACGGCGACGTCGGCCCCGACGCGTCCGGCGACGTCGACGGCAACCCGATGGGCTTCGACCTCCTGGTGCAGGTCCGTCACGCGGCGTACTTCGGTTGGCCGTACTTCCGCGGCGGCCGCGCCTACCGCGACAAGGACTTCGCGACCGGCGAGTTCGGGCCGAGCTTCGCGGAGCGACAGGTCAACGACTCGCCGAACAACACGGGCATCGCCGAGCTGCCGAAGCCGGAGCTGCCGGTCCTGTTCTTCCCGTACTCGAAGAGCGATCGCTTCCCCGAGCTTGCGGACGGCGGACGCAACGCGATGGCCGGGCCGGTGTGCCGCCAGTCGAAGTTGAAGGGCTCGTGGCCGCCGTACTTCGACGGCGTGTTGTTCTTCTACGACTGGATCCGCACGCACTTCTTCGTCGTGGTGCTCGACGACCAGCGCCGCTTCGTGACGATGCATCGCTTCCTCCAGAACCTCTCGGTGCACCATCCGATCGACGTCGAGATGGGGAGAGACGGCTCGCTGTACGTGCTCGACTACGGCACCAACTGGTGGGAGAACGACGACGGTCGCCTCCTGCGCGTGCGCTTCGGCGGCTTCGACCGCAAGCCGATCGTGAGGGCGAGCGCCGAGCCCGCCGACGGTCGCGCGCCGCTCGCGGTGAAGTTCTCGAGCGAGGGCTCGAAGGACCCGGAGTGGGAGGCCGACGCGCCGCAGGACAAGTCGAAGGCGCTGCGCTTCCACTGGAACTTCGGCGACGGCATCGAGAGCGACCAGCCGTCGCCGTCGCACACGTTCCGCACGACGGGCGTGTACGAGGTTTTGCTCACCGCCACGGATTCGGGCGGCAAGTCGTCGAGCGCGACGACGCGCGTCATCGCCGGCAACACGTCCCCGAGCGCACGCCTCGTCGTCGAAGCGCCCGACGGCTGCTTCCATTGGGGAAGCGATCTGAAGTACCGGCTCGAGGTGCAGGACGCCGAAGACGGCGAAGGTCGCGACCGCGTCGTTCATCCGGAAGAGGTCGATCGCCGTGCCGAGGTCGTCGCGGAGTACTTCGAGGACGGCCGCCCCGACAAGGACGCGCCGACGGAAGACCCGCTCCTTCCCGGAATGAACCCGTCGCTGTTCGGGACGCGGCAGCTGAAGTCGGAGGGCTGCACCGCGTGCCACCACCCGAAGCTCGCGTCGGTCGGCCCGTCGTTCCAAGTGATCGCGTCGAAGCTCGCGGAAGTGCCGGAGAACGACCGCGCCGCGGAGCGCGTGCGCCTGGTCGCGAAGGTGAAGGCCGGCGGCTCCGGCCGCTACGGCTCCGTCGTGATGACCCCGCACGCGAAGCTTTCCGACGCGGTCATCGAGAACATGATCGAATCGATCGTCGAGTTCGGCGCCAAGAAGGACGTCCGCGCGCGCGGCGAGCGCGGCGTGATCCGCATGCCGAGCCGGCCGAAGAACGGCGGCGTCGACGTCGGCGGCGTGTTCGCGATCCGCGCGATCTACTCCGATCGCGGCGCGCCGAACCTGCCGGCGTTGTCCGCGTCGGCCGAGACGGTATGGCTCGAGGCGCCTTCGATCGTGATCCCTCTCGAGTCGGCGATCACGACGTTGCCCGCCACGCAGGCGCGCATCGTCGGCCGCGGCGCGAAGCACGACGGCGACCACGTCGGCCACTGGGACGGCTCCGACACGAAGCTGCGCTGGACCGTCGACTCCAAGGCAGCCGCGCGCTGGCGCGCGACCCTCGTCTATGCGGTCGCCGATTCGGAAGCCGGCACGACCTTCACGCTGTCCTGCGGCACGTCGAGCGTCACCGGCGCGTTCGCCGTGACGGGCGGCTGGGACAAGCAGGCGCGACTCGATCTGGGCGAGCTGACGATCGACGCGGGTGTCACGACGGTCGAGATCGTCCCCGACACGAAGGTGCACGATTCGATCGCCGACGTGTTCGCGCTCGATCTCGAAATGGTTCAGGACGACGCCGGCTCCGGCGGCCGCTGACGCGTCGCGCGCGTCGCGCAGGAATTCCTCCGGGACGTTCGCCGGCACGCACGGATCGGGTGGATACCTGGAGTCTTCGATCGGCGGCCTGACTTCGGCCGCGGCGGATACCCGGGACCCACACGAGGTCGTCATGTCGCGAATCCTCTTCCCCGTGATCGTGCTCTTCTCCGTGGCCGTGTGCTCGACCGCTTCGGCGGGGACCACGCGTGTCCCGCAGGATGACCCAGATCTTCAGCACGCGCTCGCGTTCGCCGCCGACGGCGACACGATCGTCATCTCGAAGGGCAAGTACCACGGCCCATTCCAGGCCGCGAACGTCGACGACCTCACGATCCGCGGCAAGGGAAAGGTCGTGCTGCAGTCCGCGGTCGGCGACGCGTTGACGATCACGAACGCGAACCGGCTTACGCTGAAGAACGTGCGGCTGCGCTCTGACACCGGCGACGGACTCTTCCTCGACACGGTGGCGGGCGCGGAGATTCGCGGCGTGCGCGTCGAGAGCGCGTCGGGCATCGGCATCGTGACCGACGCTTCGAGCTCACTCCATCTCGAGAAGTGCTCGGTGAAGAACGTCACGGACGGAATCTGGCTGATCGGCTTCGCGGGCCTCATCCGCAAGTGCGCCGTGAGGAACGTCGACGGCTCGGCGATCCTGCTCACGGGCGGAGGTCACGTCGTCGAACGTTGCAAGCTGAGCGCCGCGACCAACGGCGTGTACGTCGCGCCGCCGCTCTCCCCGATGGAGCATGCGCTCGTGACCGAGAATTCGATCAAGGACGTCGAGGTCGGGGTCTTCCTCACCGCAGGCGCCATCGAGACGTCGGTCACACGGAACCGCATCAAGCGCGCAAGCGACTCCGGCGTCCGGCAGGCGTCGAGCACCCCGGGCACCGTGATCGAGAGCAACAAGGTCGCGAAGTGCGGCACCGGCATCGAGCTCGCGCAGGACTCGGCGATCTGCACCCGCAACTCGGTGAAGGGATGCACGACCGCCGGCATCTCGCTCCCGGCGGCGGCGACGAGCAACGTGGTGCATGCGAACCGGATCCGCGGCGGCGCGGGCCCGCACTTCGTCGTCGACGGCATTTCGAACTCGCTGCTGGAGAACGACGGCGAATCGATCACCGGCGCGGCGGTCAACTTGAACGTCCTCTCGGGCAATTTCATCGCGAACCTCATCCTCGCCCCGGTGCGCGTCCCGCAGGACTTCGCGACGATCCAGGCCGCGATCGACTCCGGCGACGGCCTGAAGATCGTGATCTCCGCCGGCGACTACGACGAGGCGCTGTCGATCAGCGGGTCGACCGGGCATGCGCTGGTCGCGAAGGGCAACGGACCGGTGCGCATCCACGGAGGCAACTCCCCAGCGCTCACCGTGAACAACAGCGAGTCCGTCTCGCTGGAAGGCCTGCGCCTCGACACGAACGGCGCGGACGTGTTGGTGATGACGGACGTCCGCGATTCGACCGTCACAGATTGCCGCATCACTGCCGCGGACGACGACGCGGTCGTGATCGGCGGCGGCAGCGCGATTCGCTTCGAACGGTGCGTTCTCGACGCGAAGCTGGTCGGCGTCGACGTCGACTCGCTCGCCTGCTCGTGGATCGACTGCGACGTGAAGTCCGGCACCTTCGGGATGCAGCTGGTCGGCAACCACCATCTGATCGAGAACTGCACGTTCCACGACAACGGATCGAACGCGCTGCAGGTCGGGCACACCGCCGTGACGGACACGATCGGCGTCATCGTCCGCGGCTGCACGATCACGAACAGCGGCAACAAGTTCGCTCGCTTCACCGACTCCGCGGTCGGCTGCCTGTTCGCCGAGAACCGCTGCGACGGCTCCGTCGAGACCGGCATCACGATCGACGACTCGTCGCTGCTCCACGCGATCGTGCGCAACCGGTTCGACCACACGGGGGGCAACGCGCTCGAGGTCCGCGGCGCCCCGAACCGCTTCGACGCGAACGAGATCAGGAACGCCGGTCTGCACGGCGCCAACACCGACGGCGCGATCAACGCATTGAACACCTGGACGCGCAACGTGATCGTCAAGTCCAGCGCGAACGGGTTCAACCTCCAAGGGATGGGCTCGATCCTGATCGCGAACCGCGCCTCGCAGAGCGGCGGCAACTCGATCAGCGACGACCACCCCGACGTGAACTACCGGACGGCGAACTCCTTCGAGTGATCGTGGGTCACTGCCTCGGCCCGCGTCAGACGACCGCGACCTTCACGCAGTGGATCGGCGGCAGCGAGTCGAACAGGCACTCCCACTGCTCGCCGCCGTCGCGGCCGATCCAGAGCTGGCCGGTCGTGGTGCCAAAGTAGAGCGCGGGCGACTTCAGGTCGTCGATCGCCATGCCGTCGCGCTGCACCGTGTACCACGCCTCCTTCTTCGGGAAGCCCTTCGCGAGCTTCCCCCACGACGCGCCGCCGTTTTCGCTGCGCCACACGGCCGGTGCGCCGCCGGGGCAGGTGCGCGTCGCGGGCTCGTGCGGCATCACGTAGACCACGTCCGGGTCGTGCGGATGCACGACGATCGGGAAGCCGAAGTCGGACGGCAGGCCCTTCGCGATCGAGCGCCAGGTCTTGCCGTGGTCGTCGCTGCGCAAGACGCCGATGTCCGGGCGGCGGCCGCCGGGGCCGTCCCATTCCGCCCAGCCGCCGTGGTTCTGCATGTAGAGGCGGCCCGGCACGTCCGGGTGTCCCGCGATCTTGTGCACGCACTGCCCGAACTCGGGGTTCGGGTCGGGCAGGAAGCCCGCGCCGACGCCCTTGTTCGCGGCGGTGAAGGTGTTGCCGCCGTCCTCGCTCATGTAGTGGCCGCCCGTCGAGATCCCGAGGTGCACGCGGTTGCCCTCGCGGTAGATCGTGTGCATGCAGAGGCCGCCGTTGCCCGGCTGCCACTTCCGCGCGTGATCGTGGTTGCTGATGCCGTTCACCATCTCCCACGAGTCGCCGCCGTCGCGGCTGCGGAAGAGCGAGGCCGGCTCGACGCCGCACCACAGGTCCTTCTTGTCCTTCGGATCGCCCGGCACGAGCGACCAGATGTTCGCGAGGGCGCGGCCGTCCTCTTTCGGAAAGGCCGGCGCCGACTTCGTCTCGCCGAACTTCTTGCCGAGGTCGGTCGAACGGAGAATCTTCATCCCGAAGAACGGGTTGCAGCTCGACGCGAAGATGCGCGGCGTGCCGCGCGTGTCGATCAGCGTCGTGTAGACCGCGACGCCGGGTCCGGACGGCCCGCGCAGGGCGAACTTCTTGCGCGTCGCGGGCGCCTCCGCGACGAAGACGCCTTTCTTGGTGCCGATGGCAAGGACGACTCGAGCGGGCATGTTCAGCCTCCGGAAACTGCGGTCATGATGACGACCTCGTCGCGCGGCGAAAGAGCGGCATCGAGGCCGCCCCGCTCGCGGACGTGGGTCGAGTTGATGAAGAGATTGAGGTGGCGACGGACCGCGCCGGTCTCGTCGCAGACTCCGCGGTGGAGGTTCGGGTACTCGCGCTCGATCGCAGCGAGGAGCGCGCGCACGGTCGGAGGCGAAGGGTCGAGCGCGATCTCGCGCGCGCCTCCGCAGTCCGCCCGCAGCGGCGGCGGGATGTAGACGGAGATCGCGGTCGCGGAGCGGGACATCGGGGGAGCGAGGGTAGAGCGGGATGCCCAGGCGTCCAGATGGTGAGACGAACACGGGCCCTCGCGGCCTGTGGTCCGCGGGCTTCGGTTCGCCGGGTCACGGGGCTTCGGTTCGCGGGTCACCGGGCTTCGGCGATCGGGCCCCGGTAGCCGGGCAACCGGTTCCCCGGGTTCAGGGTCCCCGGTCCACCGGTTCACCGGGCCACCGG
>CAZOLL010000198.1:0-7871 GCA_964580365.1 uncultured Phycisphaeraceae bacterium | reverse complement strand
GGCTTCGACGAGCGCTTCTTCCTCTACTTCGAGGACGTCGATCTCTCCGCGCGCCTCCACGCGAGCGGCTTCGAACTGCTGCACGCGCCCGAGGCCGTCGCCGCAGAGGCGGCGGCGAAGGGGTCGCGAGCGCCGGGTACGACCTCCGATGCGGACGATCTCGCGTGGCGGCGGGCGCGCTTCGTCGAATCCGAGGCGAGGTGGTTCGCGAAGCGCTCCGGTGCATGGGCCGCGACGCTCGTGCGGTCTCTGCGCCGCGCGAGCGAACCGCTTCGCCGGCGTTGAGTCCGAGGCCACGATCGCGCTCAGCAACGCGGTGCGCGGCGACGTCCCGTAGCCCGGACGCGCGCAGTCACTCGCCGGCGCCGAGGCGCGCGAGCTCCGCCTTCGCGCGCGCGAACCCTTGGCGCGCGGCGGCGCGGTACCACGAGATCGCCTCGTCGCGCGACGGCACGACGCCGCGGCCGAGCTCGAGCATCGCCGCGAGGTTGCACTGCCCGGTCGGGTCGCCGCGCTCGGCGGCCGCGCGGTACCAGCGCACGGCTTCCGCGTCGTTCTGCGGCACGCCGCGGCCGTTCTCGTGGATCCATCCGTAGGTGACCATCGCGCTCACGTGGCCGCTCTCGGCGGCGATCCGCAGGTGCTCCGCCGCCTTCTTGTCGTCGACGAACACGCCGAGCCCGTTCAGGTAGAGGTGGCCGAGGTCGTTGTGCGCCTCCGCAAACCCGAGCGACGCCGACTGCTCGTACCACGACGCCGCGGCCTTCATGTCGACGGGGAACACGATGCCGTTCTGGTGCATCCAGCCGAGCTGCCGCATCGCCGCGGCGTCGGCGCGATCGGCGGCGACGTGGTACCAGCGCACCGCCTCCGAGTTCTTGCTCGCGTCGCCGGAAGACAGGATCAGGTTCGCGAGGAAGAAGGCGCCTTCGCCGTCGCCCGCGTCCGCGGCCTTCCTGTACCAGCGCTCCGCTTCGGCGCGGTCCGGCTTCAAACCGCAGCGCCCGCCTTCGAGCAGCCAGCCGTACCACACGGCGCCGCCCGCGTGCCCGCGCTCCGCGAGCTGCCGCAGGAGTCGCACCGCCGTCCTGTCATCGCGCGACTTCTCGTCGGCCTGCACCAGCGCACGCGCGCGCGCGAACATCTCGTCGAGAGCGCTCGGGTCCTCCAGGTTCGGTTGGATCGGGGAGATCGGGATCGCGCGGGGTGTCTTCGGTCCCGGCGCGCGCGCGGTGCTCGCGATGCGCGCGAGATGTCCGCGCGCGGGCGTCCCCGACGCCGTGCCGTTCAGCTCTGCACTCACGCGCGCGCCGTCGACGGAGATCACGCGCCACTGCCCGTCGATGTCGACGACCTCCGTGCCGCCGATCGAGAATCCGATCGTGACCGCATCGCCGATCTCGGGCAGCTCGTTTCCGTCGAGCGTGATCACCACTCGGTTGCCGTCGACGCGCGTCACCTTGCCGGTCAGCTCGCCGCCACGAGCCGTGGTCGCGAACAGCGACGCGGTGACGATCACGAAGCAGGCGAGCGGATTCATCGAAGTCCCCCGATGGGAGCAGCGGGCGCGAACCACGGCAGCGGCGCGCATGGGTCGAGCGGGTCGAACGGCGCGAGCGCCTCGCGCGAGAGGTTCGTGGGCACGAGCGGCGCGACGATCGCCGCCGCGCGCGCCGTCGCGACCGCGAGGACGGCGCGTCCGAGCGGCGATCGCACGACGTGCGAGTCGAGCATCGCCGCGAGCCGGTCGAAGGCGGGTACGAGCCGCGAGCGCAGATCGGGGTGCGCGCGCAACCCGCGCGCGAGGTGCGGGCCGACGCAGTAGTAGGCGTCGATCAGCGCGGTGCCCGCCGCCGTTCGCGCGAGCGCGTCGTCGCGGAACCGGCGCAGCGCGTCCAGCGCGTCGTTTCGCGGCACGGCGTACACCGCGGTCGCGAGGAAGCAGTCGAAGAGCTGCGCCATGGTGCGCAGCAGATCGAGGTTCTTGTCCTTCATCGCGTCGGACCAGCCGGGCTCGAACGGGCCACCGGCGATGCGCCCCGAGCTGTTCGCGTCGTTCGCGTCGCGCGAGAACCGCCCGTCGGCGCCGTCGATCTCGAGCAAACCGTTCGCGTCGTGCAGTCGCTGCGCCTTCGCGCCGTACGCCGCGTCGAGCTCGGACGCGTCGGACGCGACGCGCTCGACCTCGAGCAGGAGCGCGGCGTCGAGATGGATCGGTTGGCCGGTCTGCCGCATCGTCCCGTCGGCGGTGAACGGCAGCGCGACCTGCGCTCCCGGACGGAGCGAGTCGCCGTAGAACGCGACCGCGCCGCCCGACACGCGCACGAACAACGGCTCCGGGCTCGCTTCCCACGCGACGTCCGCGATCGTGAGCCCCGCGATCCACTCCTTCATCTTCGTGCCGTCCGGCACTTCGCGCAGCGGCTTGGGGAGGAAGTTCCGGAACGCGACGAAGTACGGCGCGCCGCTCTGGGCCGCGGCCGGCGTGATCGGCGCGATCGGCTGCGGCTCGCGTTCGATCGGCTGCGGCTCGGGCGCGATCGGTTCGGGGTCCGGCGCGATCGGCTGCGGTTCGGGAACGATCGGCTCCGCGTCGCCGGCATCCGCGACGAACTCGGCCCACACGTGGACGACGACGGTGCCTCCGCGCGCGAGCGGCGTCCCGGCCGGCGGCTCCTGCCACGCGACGCACAGCGATTGGCTTGGCGTCGGCGCGGGGTCGGCGCCGACGAGGCGCGCCGCGAGGCCTTCGTCCTCGAGCCGTGCGCGCACGTCCGTCGCCGCGAGCCCGATCAGGTCGGGCACGGTCGACTCGCTCTCGACGCGCGGATACGGGCCGAACACGCGGACCTCGACGAGCGAGCCGGGAGAGACCGGCGCTCCCGGTGCCGGATCCTGCGACTGCACCGTGAACTCGGTCTCTGGAGACGGCGCCGGGTCGCCGCCGACCGGACGCACTTTCACGCCCGCGCGCTCCGCCGCGGCGCGCGCCTCGGCGAGCGTCGCGCCGGTGAAGTCGGGAGTGCCGCGGGCCGCCGCGTCCGGCGCGCGCCGCGCGTAGCGCCCGCGGCACCCTTCGACGCCGCGTCCTTCGAGCCGTGCGACGACGAACTCGCCGAGCGTGCAGTGGTCGACCGAGTCGAGCCGATCGCGCGCGGCCCAGACGTACTCCTCCGGCGTGCGGCCCGCGACGTCGTCGGGGCGGCCGGGAGATCCGGTGATCACGACGTCGCGGCTCGAGCCGAGGACGAGTCCCCACTCGTTGTAGTGGAAGCGCGCTCCCTCGGTGGCGTTCTGCGGCGGCTCGGCGACGACGATCCACTCGCGGATCAGTGGGGCGACGTCGGGCGCGTTCGGGTCGAGCGCCGCGGGGTCGATCGGCGTCGTGCGCGCGCCGGGTCGATGGCGGCCGGCGCCGGCGCGCTCTCCGCTCCCATTCGTGTCAGGATCGTTGCCGCCCTCGCCGATCGGCGTGCCGGTTCGCGGATCGCGTCCCGCATCCGCGGTCGGCGTGCCGCCGGCATCCGGCGTCCGCGGCGCCGGCGGCGGCATCGGCCCTGAGTAGGGCTCCGCGCTCGCGCCGTAGACGATATATCCGAACGTCGGGCCGGAGCCCGGCGGTTGGAACGCGACCGGGAAGCAGAACGTCGAGCCGTGCAGGTGCCCGGCGAGCGACAGGCTCGGCCGGCCGCCGCGACCGGCGAACGGGCCTCGGGTCATGATCTCGATCTCGCCCGCATTGTTCGGTCCGCCGAGCCCGCCGAGCTCGGTCTCGAGCCGCTCGAGCGCGCCGAGTCCGCCCGGCACGTTCTTGTTCTTCAGCGACGAGAACGGCTGCGGCGCCGGCCGGTCGGTGACGAGGCTCGCGCTCGGCGGCAGCTCGCGCGTCGCGACCAGCGGATGCACGCGCGCGCGGAACGCATCGTCTCCCACGCGCTCGAGCGCGGCGATGCGGTAGCGGATCGCTCCCATCGGATCGACGAGCGGGTCGATCGTGACCGGGACCGTGAGCTCGACGCGGCTCTTCGCGCGGACGCGCGTGCGCGTTCCCATCGGCAGCCACGACGCCTCGAGATCGACGGCGATCCGGCCGGTCGCGCGATCGACGTCGCCCGCGTCGAGCGTCATGCGCCAGTCCGGGTAGTAGTCCGAAGCCCGAGCGGGCGGCCGCGGCGCATCGTGGAGGAACCCCTGGAAGTGGAGCAGCGCGCGGTCGGCGCGGAACGTGCCGATGCGCTCCCATGGATCGGGGACGTCCGAGCCTTGGCCGAGAACGCTCGCGCCTTCGTACGCGACGCGCACTTCGAACGCGTAGTTGCCCGCGAGCGCCCCGCGCAGTTGGAACGCGCACGCGGTGCGCGGCAGAGAGCCGCGGTCCGCGAGGTTCGCGCGCGTCACGGTGCCCGCGGCGACCGTCGCGCCGTCGTCGCGCAGCACGCGGAAATCGAGGGCGCCGCGCTCGAGCTTCGGATGGTCGAAGAACGCCCACAGCACGTCGCAGCTCAGGATCTGCGCGGCCTCGAAGTCGCAGTGCAGATGAGCGTCGGCGAACTCGACGCGCGCGGCGTCGGCCGCCTGCGGCGCGACGCGGAACGACACCGGTCCGCCCGGCGTCTCGTTGCGCGGCGACGGCGCGCCGTCCGACCCGCGATCGAGCACGCCGATCGGCTCGCGCGCGGTCCGACCGACTTCGCGGCCGCGCGCGTCCTTCACGATCACCGAGACGTCCACCGCAACGCCGTCCGTGGTGACGTCGGTGCCCCAGCTCGCGTCGAAGGAATACGGCGGCGGGAACGCGACCGGGTCGGCGATGACCGACACCGACACGTCGAGCGTCTCAGCGGCGGCGCCTCGCTCGTCCTTCGCGACGACCACCCGCGGGCGCACGTGGATGCGCGGCGCCGGAGCGGTCGGCGCGCGGTCGAGCACGGCGTCGTGCACCGCGAACGCGAGCGCCGCGTTCCGCGCGGCGCGCCGCGCGTCTTCGAGGGCGACCATCGCCTGCGTCACCTCGAACCGCACGTGGTCGCGCCACGCGGCGCGCACGTTGATGCGCATCGAGTCCTCGAGCGAGCCGTTGCCGTACGGGCTCGTGCTCGGCAACCCGCGGACGATCTCGAAGCTGCGCAGGAAGTCGGTCGTCATCCGGTGCGCGAGCCGCGCTTCGAACTTGGCGCGCTCTTCGACGCGGTCCGGCGGCGCGACCGTGTCGATCAGCACCTCGTTCTCCGCGTCGACGCGGCCCTCGAACTCGCCCGTGCCGTGGATCCAGTCGCGGACGATGCCGGCGAAGAACTCGCGCAGGATCTCCGTCGCGCCCTCGGGCCGGCGCAGCACGATCAGATCCGCAAGGTCTTCGACGCCTTTCGCGTGCAGGAAGTCCGCGACCTTCACCTCGTAGTGCGGGAAGAGGCTCGCGCGCTTCGCCTCGAACACCGCGCGCGGGTGCCGCAGCCAGTCCTCGGCGAAGGGCAGTTCGCGCTCGAAGTCCTCGCCGCCGCCGAGCAGCCCCGCGGCCGACGCGAAGCCGTACTGCGCTTCCGTCTTCACCAGCTCGGCGTGGAACGCTTGCGCCGCGGAATACGGCGCGAGCGCGAAGAACGTGCGCGGCGTGCCCGCCGCGTCGACGATCGTCTTCCCGAAGTCGTCCTTGCGCGAATAGGGGATTACGCGGACGGCGACGGGGTCGAGCAGCCCGGCGCGCTGCGAGCGCTCGTCGTCATGGAAGCGGTTCTCGACGCCGATGAAGCCCTGGTAGATCGTGTCGGAGACGTCGTCCTTCAGCGGGTCGAGCACGAGCTTGCCGGCAATTCGCACCGACGTGCTCGCGATCGAGCACAGGATGTAGGCCTCGCCGACGCCGGGGATCAGCATCGCCGAGCCCATCATCACCGCGCCCTGCGGCCGGCCGTGCGCGACGGCTTCCCAGACCGCCGAGCCCTGCGCGACGCCCGGGAAGTTCATCACGACCTCGCGCGCCGCCGCCCACGCGGCAGCCGACGCGCCGCCGTCGAGGTAGGCGTCCATCACTTGCAGCGCGGAGTCGAGGTTGCCGGTCGTCATCAGGTTGACGAGCAGCTTCTTTCCCGAGAACGCGGGCTGACCGAACTCGATCCGCAGCGCGGGGAGGTCGAAGTCGGCGTTCGGGTGCAGGACTTCCACGTGGCCTTCGAACCCGAGCGCGTGGAACACCTCGGCCGCGACGCCGCCCGCGCGGGAGAACAGGCCGGTCAAGACGTGGGTCGCGACCGCATGCGGCGTGTACTCGCCGTTCTTCAGCGACTCCGCGACCGCGCGGCAGCCGTCGTAAGCAGAGCGGATCTGCTCGTGCATTGCGTCCCGCATGACCTCGAGAACGGCTTCTGTGAGCGACGGGTCCTTCGCGAAGTGCGGGTCGGCCGCGAGCCGTGCGGAGGCTGCGCGCCGCGCGAGGCGCTTCAGCTGGTCGAGGTACGCGCGGTCGCCGGAGCGCTCGACCTCCGCGAGGAGGCGGTCGACCGGGTCGGTCATCCGGTTGCGACGCATCTCCGCCTGCTTCGCGGGATCCGCCTCGAGCAGCTCGAGCGCGTGCTCTCGCGACACGAGGTCGTGGATGCCGTGGAACAGCTGCAGCTCCGCCGCCACGCGCAGCACGTTGGCGTCGATCGGCAGGCCCGGGTTGCGCGCGCGCAGTCCGGCGAGCTCGGACGCGCCGAAGCGGCCGGTGAGGATCTCGCCCGGCGCCTTCACGGTCAGCAGCAGGTTCTCGAGCATGATCTCGCGCGCGTCGGACTCCCAGCGCGCCTTCGCCGTCTCGAGTCGGATCGCGAGCGGCATGTTCGGGTCGTCGGGCAGGTACTCGGCATAGACGTCGGCGAGCGTCCACTTGCCGCCGCCCGGCTTGTCGGCGTTCTTGTGACGAAGCCGTCCCTTCGCCGCGGCGTCGAGCGCTTTCCTCACGCGCTCCTGCGTGAGGCGCGTGCCGTCGCCGCGCGCCGCGAGATGGCCATACGCCTGTTCGACGAAGCTCTGGCACAGGGAGCGGCGGCCGGCACCGAAGTGCACGTCGTAGTCGAACGGCCGCACCACGCTCGAGCCGCCGACGTCGTGCAGCTTCACCAGCACGCCGACGCCTTCCGCGACGCTCCGCAGCAGGTACTTGATGCGGTTCGCCGGATGGTGCTCGAACATGATCCAGTTGTCGTAGGCGCCGTCGAACGCGAAGCGCTCCGCCATCTCCGGCTCGTTCTTCAGCACCTTGCCGCGCGGGTCCTGGTCGGTGCGGGCGACGACCTTGCCGGTCTCGTCGGCGCCGATCTCCGTCCACGGCGAGAGGCGGGCGACCTCGACGAGTTCGGCTTGGATCGCGCGCAACTCCGTCTCCAGCGCCGTTCGCTTCGCCGAGAGCGCCGCGTCGTCGCCGCCGGCGAGCCGCGCCTCGACGTCGTCGATCTCGCCGGCCACGCGCGCGGCCTCCGTGCCGAGCCGCTCGAGCTCGCGTCCGAACGCCTTCAGCTCCGCGTAGCCGCGTCCTTCGGCCTGGCTCTTCAGCTGGCCTTCCGAGCGGTACGCCTCCGGGTTCTTGCGCTTCTCGAGCACGACCCGGCGCGCCTCGGCGGCGAACTCGCCGACGGTGTGGCACTGGCGCCAGTCGGGGAAGAAGTCGGCGCCGTTCATGCACTCGATGCCGAAGTGCTCCGGCGCATGGCCGTGGTCGAGCGCGAACTGCTTCCCGAACTCCTCGATCAGCTTTGCTTCGTCGATGCCGAGCCGCTTCGCCTCTTCGCGCGGCCACAAGAACACGGTCTGGTCGACGTCGCTCGCGATGCCGCTCGACTTGTTGCCCGAATCGAGCATGCCGACGTGCAACGTCCCCGACGGGTCGAGCTTCT
>CAZOLL010000197.1:7295-7899 GCA_964580365.1 uncultured Phycisphaeraceae bacterium | reverse complement strand
GAGAAGAACCTCACCTCCGACGCGAGCGAGGTGATCCTTGCCGACCCGCAGGACTTCGACCGCCACGGGCAGGTCGCGCTCGGCCGCGAGCTGCTCGGCTACGCGTGGATCGAAGGCGGTGCGCTCCACATGCCCGACTGGCGCGACCCGACGAGCGGCAAGGACATGGGCCTCCTGCGCGCACGGTTCGGCACGCGCGCCGATTCCCACGAGCAGGGAACACTCGCCTACCAGTTCCCGGTCCGCCACGAGGATCGCTACCGGCCGCGCGCGGATGACCCCGAGCTGTCGTTCTTCTCCACGGTCGTCGACGGCAAGGGAGCGTTCTTCAACGAGCTGAGCTGGGTCGCCGAGGGCGCGACCGAGCAGGCCGACCTCGTGGTGCAGGCGGTGGTGAACGGGCGCGCGCGATTCGACGGCGACCCGAAGGGCTCGAGCGATCTGTTCGTGTTCGAGGCGCCGACCGGCCCGGGCGCGCAGCCGGCGGCGAACCGCATCCTGCGGCAGGGCGACCGTCTCTCGATCCGCGTGTTCACGCGGTACAAGGACGGCGCGTTCGACACGCAGGTGTTCGAGCCGGATCCGGGACCGACGCGCGGCGGCA
>CAZOLL010000197.1:0-7285 GCA_964580365.1 uncultured Phycisphaeraceae bacterium | reverse complement strand
GCGTCGCGCGCTCGGCGTCGAGTGGATCGCGGGCCCGCCGCGGCGCTCGTACGAGGAGTGGCGATGAACCGGCGCGCGCGCGGCTTCACCCTCATCGAGCTGCTCACGGCGATCGCGATCTTCGCGCTCCTCGCCGGGATGCTGTTCCAGATGGTGAAGGGCGCGCTCGACGTGTGGCGCACCGGCGAGTCCGGCCGCGAGAGCATGGAGAAGGGCGCGGTGCTTCTCGAGGAGATCGCGCAGGAGCTGCGCATGACGCGCGCGGACTCCGCGCCGGCGTCGACTGCGCCGGACGTGCGCATGCTCGCCGACTTCGGGCTGTTCGACCTCGACGCGAACGGCGACGACGAGAGCCTCCTGCAGCGCATCCGCTTCGTGCGGAGCTGCCCAGAGGAGCGGACCGACAACCGCCTCCGCAAGCTCGGCGACGTGCCGGGAGGAAAGCTCGCGAACCGCGACGTCGACCCCGACGCGGAGAACAGCCGCGCGCCCGGCGGCCTCGCCGAAGTCGGCTTCGCGACCGTCGCGCTGCCCGGCAAGGACAAGGACCCCGCGGTGCTGCAGCTCGTGCGCTTCTACCGCACGCCGATCGGCGGGGAGGAGTCGCTGTTCTCCGCGAACGCGGCGGGCTGGATCGACAACCCGAAGAAGGTGCTCGAGAACGGAGTCGCGCTCGCGGACGGCGTGCTCTACCTCGGCTTCGAGTTCTGGTCGCGCGACACGAAGAGCTTCGACAAGCCGGCGAACGCGCCCGAGGGGCCGTTCATCGCGTGGGACTCGACGCGCGCGGTGCTCGCGAAGGACGGCGGCAGCAACGCGTTCCCGCTCGCGAAGGGGCCGGAGTCGCTCGTGCGCGGCGACGACGACGTCTTCCCCCGTCGCGTGCGCGTCACGATCGTCGTCGAGCGCGACTCGGACGAGGCGCAGATCGTCCGCCTGCTCGGCGACGTCGCGCCGACGGCGAACTCGGTGCGAGTCGAGCGCCCGCGCGGCTTCGAGTCCTCGCTGTCGATCGAGAAGTTCCTGAAGATCGACGGCGAGTGGATGCGCGTGCTCGACGCGAGCGGCCCGGAGATCAAAGTCGAGCGCGGCGTGCGCGGCACCGCGAAGCTCGGGCACTCCGCCGGTGCGCGCGTTCGCGTCGGCCGCACCTTCGAGCGCGTCGTCGACATCCCCGTGTACCGAGAAGATTGGAACGACCCGTGACGGCGATCGCCCATTCGAGGGTCCGGAGTCGCGGCGGCTTCACGCTGCTCGAGGTGCTCGCGGCGCTGACCGTGTTCCTGATCGGCGTCGTCGGCATCCTCGGGCTGTTCGCGACGGCCCTCGGCATCCACCGCGACGCGACGCAGCGGCAGATCCGCGCGCAGGTCACCGAAGCGGTGCGCGTGCGCATCGAGGAGCGGCTCGTGAACTCGTCGGACGGGGAAGTCGACCTCGCGCCGGTGAAGGACGCTCCGGTCGAAGGGAAGCAGAACGTGTTCTATTCCGCGACGTTCGCGATCGATGAGACGCAGGGCGTCACGGGCGGCGTGCTCGCGACGGTCGAGCTGTACACGCTCGACGCGGGCAAGAAGCACGGCGAGAGCTTCACCGTGTTCGCGCGCCCGAGCGCGGATCCGGGCGTGCTCGTGCGGCAGGCGAAGGCCGGCGCGTCGGGTTCGACGGGCGGGCTCTCCGGGCTTGTGGATCCGAACGCGAACCAGAAGACTGGCAACCCCGGCGGGGCGCCGAAGAACCCGCCGGACAAGAAGTGAAAGAGGTGCCCGTGAAGACTCTCCGATCGCTCCTCGCCCTCGCGGCGTCGTGCTGTGCCGTTCTCGGATCCCTCGGATTCGCGGCCGCGCTTTGCGCCGCCGAGCAGCCGGTCGTGGTCCACCTGAAGTCGGGGGCCGAGCTCTCCGGCGCGATCCTCGAGGACGGCTTCGACGAGGCGCGCGGCATCACGCTGCGCCGCGACGACACCGGCGGTCTGCTCTCGCTCCGCTGGGACCAGATCCGCGAGGAAGACGTCTCGGATATCAAGCGCAGCCGCGGCTTCATCGGCGACGAGCCGCCGCCGATCGTGGTGCCGGCGCTGCTCGTGAAGACGACGACCGGCGAGTTCATCGGTCTCAAGGCTTCGCAGGACGACGGGAAGCTCGTGCTGAAACGGCGCGACCAGCTCGTGCCGATCGCCATCGACTCGATCCGCTCGATCCAGAACGTCAACGTCGACGCGCTCGACGTCGAGGCGCCCGAGCCGCTGTTCGAACGGCGCCGCGCCGAGGTGAGCCCGACCACGGCGGTCGACTGGTACAACCTCGGCCTCTACGCCGAGGCGCTCGGCCTCAACGAGGAGGCGACGAAGGCCTACCACGCCTGCCAGGACAAGGATCCCGCGCTGAAGTCGGAGTGGATCAAGCAGCGCTTGAAGCTGCTCGAGGTGCGCTCGAAGGAAGTCGAGCAGTCCGACCAGCTGAACCGCATCAAGTCGCTGAAGTACCGCCAGTCCTATCGCGAAGCGAACGCGCTCGCGGAGGACTTCCTCAAGAAGTGGCCGAACTCGCAGCTCGTGTCGTTGGTGAACAAGGAGATGGCCGACCTCGCGGCGAAGCAGCGCTCCGGTTTCACCTCGAACATCCGCACCGACTTCTTCACCTACCTGCGCAACGCCTGCCAGGACAAGTCGAACGAGAAGGACATCACGCTCGGCGCCGCGATGACGTGGGTGCGCGACCACGCGTTCGACGACGTGAAGGAGAAGCTCGCGAAGTACTACGGCATCACGACCGAGGACGTGGCCGACATCTTCTCGAAGCGCGGCGTCGGCGGCGCGCCGGTGACGGCGTCCTACGGCGGCGGCACGTTCATCCTCGGCGAGGACGCGCGCAAGGGCTACGCGAAGTCGGAAGACGAGAAAGCGAAGGAGAAGGCCGAGGCCGAGAAGAACGCGAAGGAGAAGGGCAAGGCGAAGGGCGAGCCGACGCTGCAGGAAAAGATCAACGAGAAGCTGAAGGAGAAGGCGAAGGAGTCGCAGCGCCGCAACGAGCAGAAACGGAAGGAAGGCGAGATCGCCGACATCCCGCCGACGCCCGACGACTGGTGGGCCGCGGCAGCGCCCGCCGAGCGCGTCTCGTTCCTCATGGCGTTCTTCGCCGAACAGACGAAGCTCGTGAACGTCCTCTCGCTCGACCAGCGCTTCTGCTCGACCTGCGGCGGACACGGCTGGCAGGAGCAGTTCATGCGCAACACCGGGCAGGAATCGAAGGGCGATGCGATGCCGTGTCCGCGGTGCAAGACGCTCGGCTTCGACCGGATCGTCAAGTTCCGATGAGCCTCGCGGCGTTCGCCGTCCTCGCGGCGGCGCTCGTCTCGGACGGCGCGCCTGCCGCTCCGGCGCCCGCGTCCGGTTCGATCGACGGCGCGGCGCTCGCGCAGGCGGTGTCGAGTGCGCGCGCCGACCGCCCGCTCGCGACGATCGACGGCGTGCCGGTCGAATCCGGCGACGTCCTTCCGCTGCTCTACCTCACGCAGACCGAGATGGTGTTCGCGGCGCTCGAGCAGGCGGTGCGCCGCAAGCTCCTGCTCGAGGAAGTCGCGCGGCTCTCGATCACCGTCGACGAGTCGACGGTCGAAGCTGCGGCCGCGCGCGTGCTGAAGGACCAGACCGCGAACTTCCAGCTCGCCGCCGGCCCCGACCAGGACTTCGAGAAGTTCCTCGAGCAGCGCTACGGCACCACCAAGGAGGCCTACCGCGCGGCGGTGCGCACGCAGGTGCTGGAGGAGCTGTTCCTCGAGCGCGCGATCCGCTTCGAGGCGTCGCAGCACGAACGACTCGTCGTCCGGATCATCGTGGTCGACCAGCTCGACAAGGCGAAGGAGATCCAGGACAAGCTGAAGGAGGGCGCGAACTTCGCCGCGCTCGCGAAGACGCACTCGATCGACCGCTCCTCGAAGGAAGGGGGGCTGTTCCCGCCGGTCGCCGCCGATTGCCCGCATCCGCTGCTCGTCGGCCTGGCCGACCTCGCGGAAGGCCAGCTCACCGACGTCTCGAGCTACGCGAAGGACGGGATCACCGTGTTCCGCATCGCCAAGCTCGAACGACGTCTGCCCGCCGAGAGCGGGACCTGGGCGGAGAAGAAAGCCGGGATCGAGGCGTCGCTCGCCGACTTGCCGATCGACCCGTTCGAGATCGTCGAGTGGGACCGCCGCGTCCGCGCCCGCCACTCGATCGAGGTCCGCCTCGGAAAGTGACGCAAGTCGCGCCGCGACCTGTTTCTTGCGACCGATCCAGCGTCCTGATAACG
The DNA here is from genome assembly GCA_964580365.1 of uncultured Phycisphaeraceae bacterium. Taxonomy (GTDB): domain Bacteria; phylum Planctomycetota; class B15-G4; order B15-G4; family JADJEK01; genus CAZBOK01. Next base: position 2,996 of record CAZOLL010000197.1, on the reverse strand, counting down.
TCCCGCGTTTCTTCCGGGGTCGTGCGGATGGCCCGCCGAAAGGCACAGAGCGACACCACTGCACCCGCAGACCGGTCCGACCCGGTCGAGCGGGAAAAGGGCGCTCCGTCGGCGTCGGTTCCGGATGCGGCCGATGCACCGGATCCGCAACGCGATGCGGACGCGGACGCGTCCGACTCCGAAGCCGCCGAGCTGAACGGCGACCCGTCGTTCGTCGACGACACTGCCACGGCGGGAGACCCGGCCGCCGCTGCCGAGGCGGGTGACGTCACCGCGACGGAAGTCGCCGACGTCCCGGAGCCGAGCGACGCGGAGCTCGACGTCATCGTCGAGGCGTTGTTGTTCGCCGCGAGCGACCCGCTCACGGCTTCGCGTCTCGCCGACGCCGCCGCCACGCGCTCGCCGCGCCGCGTGAAAGCCGCGATCGACCGCCTGCGCGCGCACTACCGCCAGGACGGGCGCTCGTTCGACGTGCTCGAGATCGGCGGCGGATACCGGCTCTACAGCCGGCCGGAGTTCGCGCAGTGGGTCGCGCGGCTCGACCAGGTGCGCGCGCCGGAGCGTCTCTCGGCCGCCGCGCTCGAGACGCTCGCGATCATCGCGTACCGGCAACCGATCATCCGTGCCGACATCGACGCCGTTCGCGGCGTCCAGTCCGGCGCGATCCTGAAGAGCCTCCTGGACCGGAAGCTGATCCGAGTGGTCGGCCGCTCCGATCGTCCGGGACGACCGCTGTTGTTCGGCACGGCGCGCCGATTCCTCGACCACTTCGGTCTCGCGTCCGTGAAGGATCTCCCCAAGGTCGAGGACTTGAAGGCACCGTGAGCGCAATCGGGCGCGCGCGCGGCTCCGAGTAACGAGGCGACGATGGCACTGCGTTGGTTCCGACAGAACAAGCGGTTCACGAGGTGGGTGTACCTGATCATCACGATCTTCGTGATGCTGACCTTCTCGGTCACGCTCTCGGTGGAGCAGTTCTTCTCCTGCGCGGGCGACCCGAACAAGGTGGCGGGCCGCTTCGAGACGAACGGCAACGTCCACGAGATCCACGGCAACGAGCTCACCGCGCTCCGGCAGAACATGGAACGCCTCGGCATGGTGCCCCGCGAGCGCGCGGACGAGGCGGTCTGGCAGTTTCTGATGACGGACACGCTCGCGAAAGAAGCGGGCTTCGTCGTCACCGACGGCATGCTGCGCGACTTCCTCAAGTCCGCCGTCGGCGTCGAGAGCCAGGAACAGTTCAAGACGTTCACGAGCGCGTACCAGATCTCGCCGATCGTCGCGCGTGAGCTGCTCTCCTCCGCGCTGCGCGTGAGCCTCTACTCCGCGTTGATGCGCGACGAGGACCGGCCGACGAGCGACCAGGTGTTCACGCGCTTCAAGCAGGACAACGAGCTGATCTCGCTGCGCGCCATCACGTTCGACGACGACGCGTTCGCGGCGAAGCTCGACCCAAAGTCGGTCAGCGAGGACGACCTCAAGAAGTTCTATTCCGACGAGCTCGCCGCGACGATCAAGACCAACGAGTACTCGACGCCCGAGAAGTACGTGCTCGACGCCGCGATCGCCGACCCCGCGACCGCCACGCTCGAGTCGCTGAATGCCGTGCTGCCCGCGGGCCAGCAGGCGGTGACCGACGAGGACCTCGAGAACTGGTACGACGACAACCGCGAGCTCTGGCGCAAGCCGGCCGCGAGCCAGCCCGCGGCGAGCGAACCCGCCGCGTCAGAGCCTGCGAAGGACGAAGACGTCGACGAGGACGCGGACGAGAACTTCCTGCCGCTCGCCGACGTCAAGGACGACGTGAAGAAGCGCATCCTCGTCGAGCGCGTCGTCGAAGAGGCGGCGAAGTGGTTCCGCGACGAGCACGACAAGCAGAAGAAGGAAGCGGCCGCGGCCGCCGCGTCCCAACCCGCCGACCCCGCGAAGCCGGCGGACCCCGCGAACCCCGCCGATCCCTCCAAGCCGGAGTCGCCGGAGACGCCGCCCGCCAGCGCGCCGGCGCCGCCCGACCTCTTCCCGCAGATGTGCGAGAAGTTTCACCTGACGGCGGTGTCGTTCAATGACCCCGTCACCAAGGACGGTCTGAAGGACCTCGCGCAGATCGGCACGGATACGCAGCTTGCGCAGTACACCGCGTTCCTCACCGCCGGCGACGTGACCGAGCGCTCGCCCGACGACGAGCTGAAGTTCGGCTACGTGCTCCGCATGAAGGAGCGCATCGCGCCCGTCGCGCTCCCGTTCGACGAGGTGAAGGACAAGCTGCGCGAGACCTGGAAGAAGGAGACCGCGAAGAAGGACGCGCAGAAGGCCGCCGACGACTTCCGCGCCGCGCTGAAGGAGAAGGCGCGCGAGAAGGTGAAGGACGACGTCACCAAGCTCGAAGACGCCGCGCGTGCGGCCGGCGAGAAGGCGGCGGACGACCAGAAGATCACCGACCCCGCGGAGCGGCAGAAGCAGATCGACGCGCAGCTCGCGATGAAGAAGCCCGAGATCGACGCGCTGATCGCCGGACACGAAGGCGAAGTCTTCGACGCGGTCGTCGCCGAGCGCGGAGTCACCGCGGTCGCGATCCCCGAGTTCCGCAAGAACTACCATCGCACGCTGTTCTGGAACGACGACGCGCCCTCGGCCGCGCGCTTCCTCCAGTCGCAGGAGCTCGTGTTCGCGGTGCAGAAGGGCGGCGTGTTCGGCCCGGTGCGCGACGACACGACGCACGCGGTCTACGTCTGCCAGGTCGCCGACCGCCGCGAGCCGACCTTCGAAGAGATGCGCCTCGGCGACAGGGCGCGCGCGGAAGCGATGCTCTCGCGCTCGCGGTTCAACTTCCCGGGAATGCAGATGCCGGGCGGCACCGGGCTGACGTTCGAGCGCCTCGCCACCGAGCTGCGCCTCGAGCGCCCGACGCAGAACCAGGACGGCGAATCGTCGCCCTGACCGCGCGTCAATCGACGGGGTCGTAGCCGCCCCGGCAGAACGGGTTGCATCGCAGGATG
>CAZOLL010000196.1:0-7908 GCA_964580365.1 uncultured Phycisphaeraceae bacterium | reverse complement strand
GCGTGGTGAGGAAGAAGGCCACCGCGTTGTGGCCGTACCACCACTGCATGAAGGCGTCCTGCACCCCGGCGTAGATCGAGTAGCTCTTGGTCAGCGAGACCGGGACGACCAGGTTGTTGAAGATGTGCAGCACCGCGATCGCGATGATCGTGGCGATGTAGAACCAGATCGCCACGTACAGGTGCTGCTCGCGCCGCCGCGCGATCGTCCCGAAGAAGTTGATCGCGAACACGATCCACACGAGCGCGATCGCGATGTCGATCGGCCACTCGAGCTCGGCGTATTCTTTCGACTGCGTGATGCCGAGCGGCAACGTGACCGCGGCCGCGACGATGATGAGCTGCCAACCCCAGAAGTGGATCTTCGACAGCGCGTCGCTGAACATCCGCGCCTTGAGCAAGCGCTGCGACGACCAGTAGATCGCCGCGAAGATCGCGTTGCCGGCGAACGCGAAGATCACCGCGTTGGTGTGCAGCGGCCGGATGCGGCCGAACGTGAGCCATTCCAGGCCGAAGTTCAGCGTCGGGACGGCGAGCACGATCGCGGCGTAGAGACCCACCAGCATCCCGACCACGCCCCAGACGATGGTCGCGAACGCGAACTTGCGAACGATGGAGTCGTCGTACTCGAACTTCTCGAGGGCGGGGGTCGACGCGTTGGGGTTCATTCCGGCGGCGGTTGCGAAGTGCGTGCCGACGCCGGTACGCCCCGCGCCTGCGACCGATCGCCGCAGGACGACCGAACCGCGATCAGTCGCCGAGGACTCGCGCCGCCTCGCGCAGGACGGCGGCGTTGAAGAGATCGCCCTCGCGGAACGACTTTCGGTACACGGGTTCGCGGATCTCGCGGGCGCGTTCGAGCTGGATGTCGCGCGCGGCCAAGAGCGCCTGACGCGCGTCTTCCGTGCGTCCCAACGCCTTCGCGCAGCGGTAGTGGACGAAGAACATCTCCGCGGTGCGCCGCTTCAGGAGCGGCTCGTCCTCCAGCACCTTCATGTTCTTCCGGCTCACGGCGAACGCGAAGGTCGGGTTGCCCGACGCGAGGTGTGCCAGGGCGAGCGCGGTGTAGGCGTAGGCCGTCAGCTGGGTAATTCCGACCGACCGGGCGAGATTCACCGCACGCGTCGCGAACTGCGCGGAAACCTCCCCGGACCGCTCGGCGAAACGGGTCGCAGTGTGGAGGATCGACAACGTGACCAGCGTCGTGACGAGGTACCCGCGATCGTCGGCGTGCTCGAGCTCGGCGAGCGCCGCATGCAGGTGGTCCTTCGCGAGCGCGTAGTCGCGGCGACGCAGCGCCAAGTCGCCGTTCAGCGAAATGCAGCGCGCGGCGAGGAGGCGGTCGCTGTTCGCGGCGGCCACGCGCTCCGCGGCGTTGACCGCCTTCTGCGCGCGGGCCAGGTCGCCGACGTCGCGGTACACGCGGGCGAGTTGGAAGAACGCGCGGCCACGACCACGTTGGTCGCGTTGGCGCTCGAACGACTCGAGCGACTCCTTCAACGTCTTCAGCGCCGCGGACGGGCGATCGGTGTCGAGGAAGAGCTGCCCCATGAGCAGCAGGCCGAACGCGCGGCCGCTCTCGTCCTTCGCCTCGGACGCGAGCCGGTCCGCGTCGCGCAGCCGGTCCTCGTAATCGGTCGCGCCCATCGTGCGCAGCACGTCGGCCTCGACGCGCAGGATCGCAGCAATCAACGCGGGGTCGCCGGCGCGCGTCGCAGCGGAGCGCGCGTTCTCGCAGTGCTGCAGCGCCGCGAACACGCGCGCCGCGGTGCCGTGGTAGCGGGCGAGGTTCCACTCGGCGCGGCCGATCGACCCGAGGTCGCCGCTCTCGTGCGCCGCGCGAGCGGCCGCGAGCAAGGACGCGCCCTGCTCGTCGCGCCGGCCGAGGTGACCCGTGACTGCGGCGTGGCACTCGTACAGGCGGAAGCGGTCGATCGGCGGGAGCGGAGCCCCGTCCTTCTCGAGCGACTCCGCGTGCGCGACGGCGGCCGCGGCGAGCCGCTCGGCGCGCTCGTGCTGGCTCCGGCCGGACAACCAGCCGACGGCGCCGACGAGATGGCGCGCGGCGCGCGCGTGCTCCTCGGCGAGCGAGAAGTGGATGCCGGCTTCGTAGTTGGTGCGGATCGGCGCGAATGCGTCCGAGATCTCGCGCGCGATGCCGGCGCCGACCGCGGCGTGGTACTCGCGCTTGCGCGCGGGCTCGATCGCGCGGTACAGCCGGTCGTGCAGCAGGTGCTGGTCGAAGCGGTATGCCTTGTCGAACGCGCGCACGACCTGGAAGCGCTGCGTCAGGCGCGCGAGGATCTCCGACGCCGTCACGAGGTCGAGGCCGAGGCCGGAGATCACCGGCTCCGGTTTGAAGCGCGCGCCGAACACCGACGCGAACTCGAGGAAGCGCCGGGCATCGGGGTCGAGGTCCTCGATGCGGCGGTCGATCAGGTCGTTCACCGACGCCGGGACGTCGAGCCGCAGCGTCTCGCCGCCGCGCGGGTCGCGCAGGCGGCCGCGGCGCTCGAGCTCGTCCACCAGCGCGAACAGGATTTCCGCGTTGCCGCCGCTCGCGTCGTGCAGGCGCTCGGCGAGCGCGCCGGCGTTCGCTTCGGGGACGGCGAGATCGCGCACGATGCCGCGCACGGCGTCCTGGTCGAGGCGCGGCAGGTGGATCGCCTGCAGGTGGACGCTCGGCGCGTCGGACGAGAGGAAGCGGCGCACGAACTTCGCGCGCGGGGAGTCGCCTTCGGCGTCGGCGAGCACTTCGTTGCGCGCGGTGAGCACGAGCGCGATCGGGAACGGCGAAAGGCTCGAGAGCAGCTTTTCGAGCGCGCGCAGCGAGCCGGGGTCGGCCCACTGCAGCTCCTCGATCACGATCACGAGCGGCGAGCGCGCGGCGACGGTGCGGAACGCCTCGGCGTACAACGCGGGGATCGCGTCGCCGGGGAGCTGCGCGAGCGCGGACTCGCGGTCCTTGTCGTCGATCAGCGCCGCGAACGCCTCCGCGAACACGCGCCGCTCGGGCAGGTGGTCCTTCAACAGACGCGGCAGCCGCTTCTGCACCTCGGGCCGCGGCTTGTCCTTCAGGTCGAACGCCTGCAAGAGCGCCTCGTTGAGCGGGAAGCACGGCACCGGCGTGGCGAGGTCGAGGAAACGCGAGACGAACACGCGAGCCGGGATGTTCTCGGCCTCCATCGACTCGAGCGCTGCGTCGATCAACCGCGACTTGCCGGAGCCGGCTTCGCCGAGGATCAAGCCGACGGCCCCGCTCTTGCCGATCGCCGAGGTGCGAAGGACGTCGACGAGGCGCTCGGTCTCGCCGCGACGGCCGTGCACGCGGCTCTGCCGCCGCACGCGCAGCAGGCGCCGGCCGGGCGAGAGCCGCGCGCCGTCTCCCTCGCCGTTGACGACGGTCTTCCACCACTCCGACGATTCGCGCTCTTCGAACACGCGCGCGACGCGGCCGGCAGGCGCGATGCGCGCCTTCGGCTCCTTCACCAGGAGCGCGGAGAGCAGGCGCTCGAAGAACCAGCTTGCCTCCGGCGCATGGCGCGCGAGCGGCGGCGGGTTCACGTCGATGTGGTTGCGCAGCGTGCCGGCGAGGTCCTTCCCGACGAAGGGGTTGATCCCCGCGACCGCCTCGTAGAGCGTGACGCCGAGCGCGTAGAGGTCGGCCGGCGGGCCGACGGCGTCGCCGCGCGCCTGCTCGGGCGCCGCGTACGCGACGCTGCCGAGGAACGTGCCGGGCAGCGAGATCTCGGTGGACGGCTCGACGAGGCGCGACAACCCGAGGTCGGCGATCTTCGCCGCGCCGGCATCGTCGACGAACACGTTGCCGGGCTTGATGTCGCGATGCACCGCGCCCTTCGAGTGGATCTCCGCGAGCCCCTCGGCCACCTGCATGCCGAGCCGGACGGCTTCCGCCTCGGTGAGCGTCTTCTTCTCGTCCAGGACCGTGCGCAGCGTCTTGCCGCGCAGGAGCTCCATCACGATGAAGTGAACCGCCGTGCCGTCGAGGTCTTCGGCGCCGACGTCATGCACCGCCATCACGCGCGGGTGGCGGATCGTCGTCCCGAGTCCGGCCTCGCGGCGGAAGCGCTTCAAGATGTCCTCGTTCGCCGCGAGGTGCGGGTGGAGGAACTTGATCGCGACTTCCTGCCCGACCTCGAGGCCGCGACGCTTCTTCAGCACGACCGCACGGTGCACGGTGCCCATGCCGCCGCCGCCGAGACGCTCACCGACCCGGTAGTTCTTGAGCGTTCGATCCGCGAGTGCGAGCGCGTGGGGTGAGGAGCTCATCGGTGCGCGAAGAGCGCGCGATTATAGGAGGCGTCGAGTGCGACGAACTCGCTCGAGAGTCGATCAGACTTCGGACAAATCTCGATCGCGCGACGATCGCGCGCGGCGGCGGTCACGACTCGCCGGGCTTGCCCTTGCGCTCCGCGGTGACCAGCGGCTTCCACGCTTCGAGCATGCGCCGGCTGAGCGCGTGCTTTTCGCCGAGGTTCGCAGCCTGGGCCTCCGCTCCGAGCGCGGTGTCGGTCGTGTAGACCTGGAGCAGCACGTCGTAACGCTCGAGCGCGGAGAGGTGCGAGCTGATCTCGCTGCCCTGCTCGAAGCGGCCCACCGTGTCGAGCAGATGGATCGCGTCCTCGCAGACGGTCTCGAGCGCTTCCTCGAGACGGTTCCAGCGCTTCTGCGGGTCGGTGACGCCGTGCATGCGCGAACGCGCGTCGGCGAGCGACTTTTCGACCGCGGTCTCGATCTCTTCTTGGTTCACGACTCGTCTTTCGGCTCTTCCGGCTCTTCGTCTTTCGACGCTTCGGGGGACTCGGATGGAGGCGTCTTCTCGGCAGGTGGGCGCTCGCCTTCGATCTTCTTGAACAGCTCCCCCATTCGCAACCCGCCTTCGACGGATTCGTCATAGACGAACGTGAGGTGCGGGACGGAGCGGGTGTGGAGCGCCTTCGCCATCTCGCGCTGGACGTGGCCGCGCGCGTCCTCGAGCGCGTGGCCGGTCGCCGAGCGCTGTCCCGGGGTTCCGAACACCGAGTAGTACACGTGGACCGTCGACAGATCGCGCGCGAGCTTGACGCGAGTGATCGTCGTGAACGCGATGCGCGGGTCGCCGAGCTCGAACAGCACGACCTGCGCGACGCGCGCGCGGATCGTCTCGGCGAGGCGCGAGTTGTCTCCGCGGGTCACAGGATCTCCTGGTGGTGTTGGAGCAGCTCGGCTTCGGGATGGACGCGGAGCTGGCGGACGATTTCGTCGAGCATCCCGGTCACGATCTCCGAGTCGGGGCCCACGGCAGCGAAGCCGAGGACGATCGACTGCCACAGGTCCTGGTCGTCGACCTCGGAGACCGAGACGTTGAACTTCGCGCGCACCCGCTCCTTGATGCTGCGGACGACGCGGCGCTTCTCCTTGAGGGAGTGCGAAGACCGCAAGCGGAGATGAACCTCGAGCGCTGCGACCGTCATCATGCAGGCGTCATCATGCAGGCGTCATCAGGGCGCCGTCTTCATGCCGCCGACCCGAACGGAGGGCGGAGTGATCAGGCCCCGGCGCTGAAGTCGAGCGTGCGCTTCTCTTCGGCCATCTCGATGACCTCGAGGCGATCGCCCGGCTTGATGTCGTCGTAGCCCGCGAGCTTCAGACCGCACTCGAGGCCTTCCTTCACCTCGCGGACGTCGTCCTTGAAGCGCTTCAGCGAGTCGAGGCCGCCGGTGTGGACGATGCGGCCGTCGCGGACGAGGCGCACCTGCGAGTTGCGGCGGATCAGGCCGGTCGTCACGCGGCAGCCCGCGATGTTGCCGACCTTCGAGACCTTGAAGACCTCCTTGATCTCGACGCTGCCGACGACGCTCTCCTTCTTGACGGGCGAGAGCAGGCCTTCCATGGCCTTCTTCACGTCGTCGAGGAGCTCGTAGATGATCTGGTAGCTGCGGACGTCGATGCCGCGCAGCTCGGCGAGCGCGCGCGCCTTGTCGTCGGCCGTGACGTTGAAGCCGATGACGAGACCCTTCGACGCCTCCGCGAGCACGACGTCGTCTTCCGTGATGCCGCCGAGCGCGTCGCGGATGACCTTGAGCTTGATCTCCTTCGTCGTGAGCTCGGCGAGCTGGCGGTTCAGGACTTCGAGCGAGCCCTTCACGTCGGCCTTCAGGACGATCTTCACTTCGATCGACTTGCCGGCCTCGAGGCTCTGGAACAGGTTTTCGAGCGTGACGGCGCTCGCGGGCGAAGTCGCGCCGACCCGCTTCTGGCGTTCGGCGTGCTCGCGCTCGGCGGCCACCTCGCGCGCCTGCTTCAGTCCTTCGACGACGTAGAACTGCGCCGATGCGTCGGGCGGAGCGTTCAAGCCGACGACGTTCGCCGGCGTGGACGGCGGCGCCGACTCCATCGGGTTGCCGCGGTCGTCGATCAGCGCGCGGACGCGGCCGAACGCGGAGCCGGAGAGGATGACGTCGCCGACCTTCAGCGTGCCGTCCTGCACCAAGAGCGTGGCGATCGGTCCGAGCTGGTCGTCCTTGCGGGCCTCGAGGATCGTGCCTTTCGCGTGGTGGCTCGGATCCGCGCGGAGGTCCATGATCTCGGCCTGCAGCGCGAGCTTCTCGAGCAGCTGGTCGATGCCCTGGCCGGTGATCGCGGAGACGCGGGCGCTCTGGACTTCACCGCCCCACTCTTCCGCCTGGACGCCGATCGACGAGAGCTGCTGGAGGACGCGGTCGGGGTTGGCCTCGGCGCGGTCGACCTTGTTGAGCGCGATGACGATCGGGACGCCGGCGGCCTTTGCGTGCTGCACGGCCTCCTCGGTCTGTGGCATGACGCCGTCATCGGCCGCGACGACCAAGACGACGATGTCGGTGACGTTCGCGCCGCGGGCGCGCATCTCGGTGAACGCCTTGTGACCCGGCGTGTCGAGGAAGGTGATCGTGTCGCCCGACGGCGTCTTCACGCTGTAGGCGCGCATGCTCTGCGTGATGCCGCCCGCTTCGCCGGCGGCGACGTTCGTCGAGCGGATCTTGTCGAGCAGCGAAGTCTTGCCGTGGTCGACGTGCCCGAGGAACGCGACGACCGGCGGACGCGGCTCGCCCGTGGAGCCGGACTCCTGGCGGCGCGCCTTCTGCTTCTCGCGGCGCGCGGAATCGGCCTGAAGGAACTGCTCTTCCTGCGACTTCTGGGACGAGATGTTGACCTCGCGGTTGAACGCGGCGGCGATCTCGAGAACGGCGTTCTCGTCGAGCGCCGAGTTGATGGTCGCTTCGACGCCCTTGCCGACCAGCGTGCGGAGGATGTCGTTCGACTTGAGTCCGAGCAGCGCGGAGAGGTCTCGCACGGAGATCGGGCACTGCACCTCGAACGGCGCGTTCGACTTGGCGACTGCGGGCTGCTTGCGCGGCGTGCGGCGCGGGCCGACGCGGCGCGGCGGACGGCGCGCGTGGACGCCGGAGATCGCGCGCATGCGGATGCTCTGCAGCAGCGGATCGTCCTCGTCCTCGGGGTTCCAGTTCACGACCTCCTGGCGCCCCTTCATGATCCCCTTGTGGCGCTCTTCCTTCTCCTTCGCGGTGCCGCCGCCGCGCGCGGGATCGGTGTCGTCCGTGACCGCGCCGCCGGGGCCGCCGGTCGAGACGCCGCCGCGCGCCTGGGCGCCCGGACCGCCGGCGCCGGCGTCGATTTCCTTCCGGCGCTGGATCTCCTCGGGCGGGAGGTCGCTGCGGCCGACGCTCGTCGCGCCGGACGGCTGACGTCGGCGGACCGTGGGAGTCGGCTTCGCCGGAGCGCCGGGCGCGCCGGTCCCGGTGGGGCCGGCCGTTCGCGGGGCGTGGCCGGCCTGCGGGCCGGACGGGCCGGACGGGCCGTGCGCCGCGGGGCGCGCCGGCACGCGCGGCTCGGCGTGCGGAGTGTGGGG
>CAZOLL010000195.1:0-7922 GCA_964580365.1 uncultured Phycisphaeraceae bacterium | reverse complement strand
GGTGTTCGTCGAGCTGTTCCTCCAGCTCGAACCCGTGCCGGGAGAGGAAACGCGAGAGTTCGTCGCGGCGGATCCACCAGCGGAACGGCTCGCGCGCGCGCCAGAGGAAGAAACGGACGAGCCACTTCGCGCGGCTGATGCGCGGGCCGCCGTCCTCCGCGCGGTCGAGGAACGTGAACACGAGCCGCGTGCGCGGACCCGTCTTCCTGCGCACCGCGTCGAGGATCGCCTCGACCTTCTCCTGCGGCAGGTACATCAAGAGCCCTTCCGCGACGACGACCGAGCGCGCGCGCGAATCGAAGCGCGGCGCGGCGGACAGCGGCGCGAGCGGATCGGGCGCGGTGAGGTCCGCGGCGACGAGCTCGAGCGAATCGGCGCGCGGCAGCCTCTCGAGCGCGGCGCGCTTCGCCTCGTGCATTCGTTCCCGGTCGAGCTCGAACGCGCGAAGTCCGCGGTGCTTCGAGGCGAGCGTGTGCGCCAGCGCGTCGAACCCCGCGCCCAGCACGACGAGCTGCGTCGCACCGGCGGCGATCGCGGACTCGGCGGCATCGGCGATGAAGCGTTTGCGCAGCGCGATGTGCAGCGGACCGGAGCGCAGCCAGGTGCGGTGGTGGATCCAATCGGCGAGCGGCGAGCGGCTCGGCGCCGCGCCGGGGCCGAGCGATCGCAGAAGCTCGCGCGTCGTCTCCGCGGCGCCTTCGAGCACGAGCGGCTTCGCGACCGGGTCGCGCGACGCGATCACGAGCGCGCGCGCCACGCCGAACGCCGTGCGACTCGGCAGCCGGCGGCGTCGGGCGCGCGCGATGTGCATCACTGCGGCGACCAGAGCGTCTTCACGAGCACCTGCCCGGTCATCGGCTTCGTTTCGCCCTTGATCGTCACGCGAAGGTCGAGGCTCATCGTCGTCTCGATGGACGCGGACGCGGGCAGCGGCAGCTTCAGGTCGACGACGACCTCTCCCTTGCGTGCGCCGGACAGGGACAGCAGTTCGCAACGCGCGTCCTTCGGCATGCCGGGCAGCGCGATCGCCTGCGATTGCGCGCGGAGCTCCGAGTCGACGGCGATCACCGCGAGGTCGCCCTCGAAGCGGACGAGGCGCGCGTGCGCCTCCTCGGTCAGCGTCATGTCGCGCGCGGGTCCGGTGTGCAGCCAGGCCCATTCGGCGCCGGGCCCGATCGGCTCGGTGGGCAGGACGAGCGGCAGCTCGCCGACGGCGAAGCGCAGGTCGCTCAACATCTGGCGCAGCGCGGCGCCGGAGCCCTGCGGCGGATCGAAGTCGATCCGACGCACGACTCCGCTCGCGTCGCGTGCGGTCGTGCCGGTGACGCCGACCGGGCTCTGGCGGGCGAGGTCGCTGCGGATGCCGCGCGCGGCCTCCTCGTCGATGCCCGGGACGTCGAGCAACTGAACGTCCTTGATCGTGAAGCGCGTCGCGTACATCCCGTCGCGCGCGTCGTTCACTTCCGCTTCGAGCGTCGTTCGCATCGGCGGCAGGAGAGAGCCCGGACGGTGTTGTCCGTCGAAGTCCATCGCCAGCGAGACGGTGGTCGTGAGGTTCGCGCGCTGATTGACGCCGAACGGCGGCTCGAATCGCAACAGGCGCCGCGGCTCCGAGCCGTTCGAACTCACGGACGCCTTCGGCAGCACGACCTCGCCGGGGCGCTGCGACGCTTCGCCGTCGCAACCGGAGAACGAGACGAGAGCGAGTGGCGCGAGCACGAGCATCCACGACGATCGCATGAGCCGCGCAAGATAGCAGAGCCGCATCGGTATCCTCCGCCGGCGATGAGCTCCGCGCGTCCCGCGCCCGCCGTCTTCGCCGCCGTCGATCTCGGATCGAACTCGTTCCACATGATCGTGGCGCGGTCCGTGAACGGCCACTTCCACGTGGTCGATCGGCTGCGCGAGCGCGTCGCGATCGCGGAAGGGTTCGACCCGAAGAAGAAGCGGCTCTCGAAGAAGGTCGAGCGGCGCGCGCTCGAGTGCCTCGCGCGGTTCCGGCAGCGGCTCGCCCACCATCCGCGCCGCGCGATCCGCGCCGTCGGCACCAACACGATGCGCGAGCTCGAGGACCGCGGCCGCTTTCTCGCCCGCGCCGAGCGCGCGCTCGGCCAGCCGATCGAGATCGTGGCGGGCAAGGAGGAAGGCCGCCTCATCTACCTCGGCGCGTCGCACTCGCTCGCGGACGACGGCGAGCGGCGCCTGCTCGTCGACATCGGCGGCGGCAGCACCGAGTGCGTGATCGGCGAGCGCTTCGAGCCGCTCGAGATCGAGAGCCTGCAGATGGGGTGCATCGGCTGGTCGCGCTGGCACTTCGCGAGCGGACGGATCACGGCGCGCGCGTTCGAGAAGGCGCAGGTCGCGGCGCTCCTCGAGCTGCGCTCGCTCAAGTGGCGCTTCTTGCAGCGCGGCTGGCAGCGCGCGGTCGGCTCGGCGGGGACGATCACTTCGATCGCCGAGATCTGCCACGCGAACGGCTGGTCGGACGGCGCGATCACCTGGCGCGGGCTGAAGCGGCTGCGCGACGAGCTGATCGACGAAGGCCGCGTGCGCGAGGACCGGCTCGCGGGCGTCACCGCGGACCGAGTGCCGGTGCTGCCCGGCGGCGTCGCGATCCTCTGCGCCGTGTTCGACGCGCTCGACCTCGACACGATGGCGATCGCGAGCGGCGGCCTGCGCGAGGGCGTGCTCTACGACCTCGTCGGCCGCGTCCGGCACGAGGACGTCCGCGACCGCACGATCCGCGCGTTCTCCGAGCGCCACCTCGTCGACGTCGAGCAGGCGTCGCGCATCGAGCGCACCGCACTGCGCTGCCTCGACCAAGTCGCCGACGACTTCGAGCTGAATCGCGACGACGCGCACCGCCTCTTGTCGTGGGCGGCGCGACTGCACGAGATTGGCCTCACGATCGCGTACTCCGGGTACCACAAGCACGGCGCGTACATCGTCGCCAACGCCGACATGCCCGGCTTCTCGCGCGTCGATCAGCAGCGGCTCGCGTTGCTCGTGCGCTGCCACCGCGGCCGCATCGACAAGAACCTGTTCGACGCGTGGCCGGCCGCCGAAGCACGGAAGCTCGCGCGCCTCGTGCTGCTCTTGCGCCTCGCCGTGCGTTTGAACCGCAGCCGCAGTCCGGCGCCTTTGCCGAAGTTCTCGCTCGACGTGCGGCGCGGAAACCTGCGCCTCTCGATGCCGGCGCGGTTCTTCCGCGAGCATCCGCTCACGCGCGCGGACCTCGACGCGGAGGCCGAGTCGCTCGGCCCGCTCGGAGTGAAGTTCGAGACGCGGTGAGCCGGGCGCGCGTCAGGAGCGCGTCGTCGGCGGCGGCGGCACGGGCGGCGTCGACGCGGGCGCCTGCGGGTGCGTGCCGTTCGTGCCGTTCGAACCCTTGACCGGTCCGCCGTTCGACGCGATCGGCTTCAGGCGGCCGCGCCGATGCGGGCGCTCGACGCCGCGCGACTCTCGCGTGACTCCGATGTTCGGCGTCACCTCTCGCTCGGCCGTCTCCGAAATGCGCTCGAGGAGCAGGCCCTGCGCGGGGCGCGGCTTGGTCGCGCCGGGGCGGAGCTTCTTGTAGGAGCCGTCGGTCTGCATCAACCACGCGTTCGAGTTGTCGTTCACGTACAGCTCGAGCGCCTCGTGGATCAGCCGGTTCTTCAGGCGCTGGTCCTCGATCGGGAAGCAGGTCTCGACGCGCCAGCGCAGGTTGCGCGTCATCCAGTCCGCGCTCGCGCATAGCACGATCGGGTCGCCGCCCGAGTGGAAGTAGAAGACGCGGCTGTGCTCGAGGAAGCGGCCGATGATCGAGCGGACCTTGATCGTCTCGGACACGCCGGGGACGCCCGGACGCAAGCAGCACACTCCGCGCACGATCAGGTCGATCGGCACGCCGGCCTGCGATGCGCGGTAGAGCGCCTGCACGATCTCCGGATCCGTGAGCGCGTTCATCTTCGCGATGATGCGCGCGGGCTTCCCCTTCCGCGCGTTGTTCGCCTCGCGGTCGATGAGCGCCTTCAGCTCCTTCAACATGCGGAACGGCGCCTGCACCAGCTTCTTCATGCGGTGCGGTCGGCCGAGGCCCGTGAGCTGGTTGAAGAGGTTGTGCACGTCCTCGCCGAGGTCGCGGTCGGACGAGAGCAAACCGATGTCGGTGTAGGCGAGCGCGGTCCTGTCGTGATAGTTGCCGGTGCCGAGGTGGACGTAGCGGCGCAGCTTCCCTTCTTCGCGCCGCACGATCATCAGCATCTTGGTGTGGGTCTTGTACCCCACGATGCCGTACGCGACCTTCGCGCCCGCTTCCTGCAGCTTCGTCGCGAGGTCGATGTTCGCTTCCTCGTCGAAGCGTGCGCGCAGCTCGACCAGCACCGTGACTTCCTTGCCCGCGCGCGCGGCGTCGAGCAGCGCGGCGACGATCGGCGACTGCGCGCCGGTGCGATACAGAGTCTGCTTGATCGCGAGCACGTGCGGGTCGCGCGCGGCCTGGCGGATCAGGTCGACCACCGGCGAGAACGCGTCGAACGGGTGGTGCAGCAGGCGATCGGTCTTCTTCAGCGCGTCGAACAGGTCGTCGGCGAGCTCGAGCGAAGGCAGCACGCGCGGCGTGAACGGCTGGTACTTCAGGTCCGGCCGGTCGATCGACTGGTGGATCGCGGCGAGCCGGTTCAGGTTTACCGGACCCGGGCAGCGGTAGAGCGACTCCTCGCCGAGCTCGAACTTCTCGAGGAGGAACGCGCACATCTCGTCGGGGCAGGTCTCCGCGACCTCGAGCCGCACGGTCTCGCCGTAGCCGCGCCGCGGCAGCTCGCCCTTCAGCTCGCGCATCAGGTCTTCCGCTTCCTCCTCGTCGAGGAGGAGGTCGGCGTTGCGCGTGACGCGGAACTGGTAGCAGCCGGTGACGCGCATGCCGGGGAAAAGATCCGACACGTGCGCGTGCACGACCGACGAGAGCAGGAGGAAGTCGTGCTCGCCGTCGCCCACGCCCTTCGGGAGCTCGATCAGGCGCGGCAGCGAGCGGGGCACCTGCACCACGGCGACACCGGCGCCGCGGCCGTAGGCGTCGATGCCCTCGACCGTGACGACGAAGTTCAGGCTCTTGTTCAGGATGCGCGGGAACGGATGCGCGGGGTCGAGCCCGACCGGCGTGAGGACCGGCAGCACTTGCTGCAGGAAGAAGCGGCGCGTCCACCGCTTCACGTGCGAGTTCCAGTCCTGGCGGCGCAGCAGGTGGATCTTCTGCTTCGCGAGCTCCGGCAGGAGCACGTCGTTCAGCACGCGGTACTGGTCGGCGACCAACTGGTGCGCGCGCTCCGAGACGCGCCTCAGCGTCTCGCCCGCCGACATGCCGTCCGGTTCGTTGCGGGTGAGGCCGGCATGGGCCAGCTCGCGCAGGCCGGCGACGCGGATCTCGAAGAACTCGTCGAGGTTCGTCGAGCAGATCGCGAGGAAGCGCACGCGCTCGAGGAGCGGCGTCTCCGGATCCTTCGCCTGCTCGAGCACCCGCGCGTCGAACTCGAGGAGGGCGAGCTCGCGGTTGATGAACAGCGACGGGTCGTCGAGTCGGGTCGGGTTCACGATGGCGGAGATAGGCCGCGACGCGGGCGGCCGCGTCTCGGGGCTCAACACCCTTCGGATTTCGTCGCCGTTCTCTGGAGCCAACACGCCGTCACCTGCCCCGGACCCACCCCGGAGTGCCGGGGAGGGGGCGCAGAGTTCAGCAGCGGACGCGGTGGGGCACCAGTCAAGAACGGGTGAGTCGCTGTGAGCCGACGGTGGAGATCGCGCGGAAGCTCGTGGAAAAAGAGGGCTTAGGAGGTGGAGAACGAGTTGACGACGCGGAGCCCCATGTAAAGAGGAAGGGAGATCCAGCGTCCCGACCCGCCGCTACGATGCCGGCCTGGGAGGTTCCGATGGCGGACACGCCGAACATGCAGGACGTCAAGGCCAAGGTTTCCGATCTCGATCTGGCGGGCAAGCTCGTCCTGTTCGGCGGGCTCGCGGGGCTGATCGGGACGTTCTTGTCCTGGTACACGGTCGAGGTCGATGGCACCGAGAACCCGATGCTTGCTGCGATGTCCGCGGGCATCAACCACAAGATTCAGGGCATCGACGCAGGGAGCGGACGCCTGGCAGCGCTCGGGCTCGTTGCCGCGGTCGGCACGCTCGGACACTCGATGTTCGCCTCGGTCCCCGACACCCAGAAGGCGCTGTACAAGAAGATTCAGTTGGGCGGCTGTGCGCTCGCAGTGTTGGCGGCGGTTTGGTTCTGGCTCGATGCGGACAGCACGTCGGGCGACGGGGTGAGCGCGGGCCACGGGATGGGCTTCTGGGTGTCGTTGTTCGGTGCTGCGGCAGCCGGTTACGGCGCCTTCCAGCGATTCAAGGCCCCCGCCGCCTGAGCGCGACGCCGGCTCCGCCGGGATACCATTTCCACCGAGGCCAGGCCCACACGGCGCGCCGCCGGCGCGTACCCGTGTCCGAACTCTTCCCCGGGTGACCCATGAACAGGCTGCGCGGACTCTTGTTGGCGATCGTGATCGGCATGGTGATCGGCGGCATCGTGCTGCCGCGGATCGAGAGCGTGCTCGAGGCGAAGCCGAAGGGGACGCCGCGCGCGGTCGACCCGCGCGGCGAGCTCGACCCGGACGAGAACCACACGATCCAGTTGTTCAAGGACTGCGCGCCGTCGGTGGTGTTCATCACCACGAAGCAAGGCGTGCGGAACCCGTGGACCGGTCAGGTGCGCGAGGTCGACGCGGGTGAAGGCTCGGGCTTCGTGTGGGACGACCAGGGCCACATCGTCACGAACTTCCACGTCATCGCGAACGCGCGCTCCGCGACCGTCACGATGAACGACCGCGAGAGCTACGAAGCGCGCCTCGTGGGTGCGGACGCGCAGCACGACATCGTCGTGCTCAAGATCGACGTCGATCCCGGCAAGCTGAAGCCAGTGCGCGTCGGCACCAGCAAGGACCTGCAGGTCGGCCAGAAGGTGTTCGCGATCGGCGACCCGTTCGGCTGGGACCAGTCGTTGTCGACCGGCGTCGTCTCCGCGCTCGGGCGCTCGATCAAGGGCGTCGCGGGCAACGCGATCGAGGACGTGATCCAGACCGACGCCGCGATCAACCCCGGCAACTCGGGCGGTCCGCTGCTCGACTCGGCGGGCCGGCTGATCGGCGTCAACACGGCGATCTACTCGCCGTCGGGCGCAAACGCGGGCATCGGCTTCGCGATCTCCGTCGACTCGGTGAACCAGGTGGTCGCGAGCCTGATCGAGCTCGGCGAGAAGCCGCGCGCGAAGATCGGCTTCGTGCGCGACGCGCAGCTCGAACGCTTCCTCGCGGAGCGCGGCATCCCCGGCGTCCCGGTCGGCGAGGTCGAGGTCGGCACGAGCGCGGCGGAGGCGGGGCTGCGGTCGGCGCGGATGGACAACCGGCGCAACCTCTATGTCGACATCATCCAGAAGGTCGCGGGCAAGCCGGTGAACGACTCGGAAGAGTTGTTCGAAGTGCTCGGCGACTACCAGCCCGGCGACGAGGTGAACCTCGAAGTGCGCCGCGGCGACGAGCTCGTCACCGTGAAGGTGCGATTGACCTGACGGGCGCCGCCGTCGCCGCGTGCGTCTCGCGAATCGGCGCGAGCACGGCCGAGAGCAGCGTCAACACGAGGAAGATCGCGGCGCCGATCCACGCGCCGCGTCGCATCTTGCCGGTTCCCATGGCGGATGGATCGGCTCGCTCCGGACCCGACTTGAGGGGAATCCCACGGAATCCGATCTTCGGATCGTGCGCGGATGAAATGATCGGAGCCCATGCGCGTCGCGCCGCTGACCGAGTGGATTCCGTTCGCGGGGTGGGAGGGCGCCGTCATCGGGTTGCCTCTCGCCGTCGTGCTCCTGCTGCACACCGCGGTCGCGGTGGCGCTCG
>CAZOLL010000194.1:0-7958 GCA_964580365.1 uncultured Phycisphaeraceae bacterium | reverse complement strand
GTGTTCGCGCGCCGCATCACGGCCGGCGACTCCCTCGGGTGCACCTCTTTGTCCCGCACCGCCCAGATTTCTGTTTCCCTGCCGGCCCCCCCCCCCCCGGCCCGCGGCCGTCGGGACCGGTGCTACGTGATGGAGATCGACGTCGAGGGCGGGCTCGCGCTGAAGCGCGCCGGCTACGACGGGCTGTACGTCTTCATCGCGCCGCCCTCGCTCGACGAGCTCGAGCGCCGCATCCGCGGACGTGCGACCGAAAGCGACGAATCGATCAAGGCGCGCATCGAGAAAGCGCGCTTCGACCTGAATCACAAGGACCGCTACGACGTCGTGGTGGTCAACCAGGATCTCGAGCAGGCCTGCCGCGAGGTGCGCGCGGCGATCGGGCTCGACTGATCCCAGAAGAGACACGACTCGGGACGGACCGTCCCGGCACGGAGGTGCGAGTGGATCGCAAGCTGGTGTGGGAACTGTCGGCGAAGTGCGGCGGCGTGTTCAAGTTCACGGTGCTGATGCAAAAGCGCATCCACGAGCTGGTGCGCGGCGCGCCGAAGCTCGTGAACGACCCGTCGACGGACCCGATCCAGATCGCCCTGAAGGAGATTTCTCAGGGTCTGATCGAGCTGCAGCCGATGACGCAGTCCGAGATCGAGGAGATGCAGAAGAGCCTCGAGGAGCAGGCGGCGGCGCAAACGCTGCTCGCGCGCGAGCAGGCCGGCCCGGCTCCGGGCGAGGTCTCGACCCGCGCGATCACCGAGTTCCTCAAGTCCTGAACCTTCCGGCGCCGGCGTTCGTCCGGAGCGACGTCCGGCCTCGAAAACGAACCTGGAGAGTTGCATGAATCGTCCGCGCCCGAGTTCCGCCCTCGTCGGCCTCGTCCTCCTCTGCACCGGCTGCGCGACGCAGCTCGACTCGCGCGACACCGAATCGTTTGCGATCGGCGCCGACGAGCTGAAGGCGAAGACCGAGGACGTGCTGAAGCAGAACGAGTGGACCATCGTCGCGCCCGAGGGCGCCGACGGCGCGGACGCGGCGCGCGTGACGAAGGCGTACCTCGTGACTGAGGAGAGCGGCGGCCCGCGCACCGACCTGACGATCCGCTACAAGGAGCTGAACGCGAACCAGAGCCGCGCGACGTTCGACGGCACCTCCGCGGGCGACTTCAACAAGTGGTCGCTCGGCATCCAGGGGCTCGCGAACAAGAGCAAGGCGACGCGCTCCGTGACGCGGATCATCCGCGACCTCACCGACAAGGTGAACGGGACCACGACGGCCGCTCCGGCCTCGACGCCGCCGAAGCCCTGATCGACGCGCCCGCGCTCCGGGCGCGGACAGTTCGCTGAATCCCCGTTCGTCGACGCGGCGGGCTCAGCCGCCGGCAGGTGCCTTCGCGTCCGGGTCGACCGGCTTCGCGCCCGACTTCAGCATCCCGAGGTTGTTCGTCGCATCGCGCACGGCGGTGGACGCCGCGTCCTTCGCGATGGAGTCGGCCGCGTCGTCGGCCAGCACGCGCTTTCCTTCCTCGATGGCGCGCTCGTACAGCTCGGCGGCGCGGTCGAGGTCTCGGTGCAGGTGGTACTGCAGGATCAGCGCGGTGTCGTTCAGGAACGACGGGTTGGTCGGGGCCAGCTCGATCGCGCGCTCATAGGCCGTGTAGGCGTTCTCGTACTCGCCGGTCTCGCGGCACAGGAACGCATAGTTGTTCCACTGGTCCGCCCACGGCTGGAAGACGTCGAACTCTTCAGCGCACACCTTCGCGAGCTCGCGAGCGCGCGCCATCGATTCGGCGGTGTCCTTCTGCACCTCGTCGTTGACGAGCGAGAGGATCTGGCGGAGCGAGCGCCGCTTGGCATCCGACTGGATCAGCGCGCGGAAGCGAGGCGAGTCGTTCGCTTCCAGCTCGAGGAAGATCTGCGTCGCCTTCTCGTGCGACCCGTCGCGGAAGAGCGCGAGGCCCTCCTGGTAGCGGCAGCCGGTCTTGAAGTCGGGCGAGAGGCGAACCGCTTCCGCGAAGTCCTTGCGCAGCCCTTCGAACTCGCCGGCCGAGCCGCGCACGATGCCGCGGTGGTACAGCGCGACCGCGCGCGTGCGCTTCGCCACTTCATCGCCGCCCTTCACGGAGTCGACGACGCGGCCGAGCAGATCGACCAGTCGCTTGCGCTCCTTCGAGTCGGCCGAGAGCAGCTCGTCGAGGTTCGCATAAGAGTCCTCGAGCGTCGCATCGGAGAGCAGCGACTCGTGGAAGCGCTTGATCGCGCCTTCCTTGTCCTTCGCGTACTTCGCCGACCAACCGAGGCCCGCGAGAGCCCACGCGTTCTTCGAATCGATCGCGAGCACCTTCTTGTAGGTCGCGTCGAGCTCCGCACGGCCGGCTTCGGTCACGTTCGAGTCGGTTGCCGGCAGCTTGGTGAGCTTGAACTGATACTGCGACGCCGCTTTCTCGAGAAGCGCGTCGACGGACTTCGGGTCGAGCTCGATCGCGCGCTCGATCGTCGCGAGCGCGGCCTCACCGTCGCCGCGGATGCGCTCGAAGCGCGCCTTCTCGAGGTGGGGGACCGCGGACGTCGGCTTGAGCGCGGCGGCCTCGTCGAACATGCGCAGTGCGTCCTGCTCGGACATTTCCTGGTCGCCGCCGTTGCCCTCGGCGCGGCGCAGCGCGGCCTGGTCGACCAGTGCGCGCGCGAGCTCGAGCGTGACGTCGAAGTCCTGCGGCGCGACCTTCGCCGCATCGAGCAGCGACACGACCGCGTCGTCCGCGAGACCGGACTGGCGCTGGCAGCGGGCGAGACCGAGGCGCGCGTGCGGGTCGTTCGGGTGTGCGGCGACCAGCTCGTCGAAGCGCTGGCGCGCCTCGTCGAGCTTGCCGTCGTTCATCAGTCGCTCGGCGACCGCGAGCGCGCCGCCCGCGGCGTCCTGGCCGGCGGCGTCCGGGGTGGTGAGGATCGGCGCGGCGAGCGCGACGGTCAGCATCACGAGGGAAGAGAGCGGCATGGCGAGGTTCCTCGATCGAAACGCGTTCACTGAGGGGGCTTTTTTCGGAACGGCTCCAGGGCCGTTTCGAGCCGCGCGAGAAGCGACTTCCGTTCCATATCTCCGGCATCCGGCTCGCCGGATTCGCCGAAACGAGCGATCGCGTTCCGGAGGGCGAGAGCGGTGTACAGCGGCGCATCCTCGCCTTCTCCGCCGGATCCGAGCTTGGCGATGACGTCGTCCACCAGGCGTCCGAGCGCCGTGACGTCGCCGCGCGCGAGCAACGACCGGGCGCGGGCCTCGGCGAGGTCCGGCCGGCCGCCGTCGAGCCGCGACAACTTGTCGAACGCGGCGTCTGCGGCCGCGAAGTCCTTCCGCTCGGTGTGCAGCTTCCCGAGGTTCAGCATCGCGTCGCCCCACGCCGAGCGCAGGTCGGCTTCGCTCGTCGGGTCGTCCTTCGTGCCGGGATACTGCTCCTCACCCAGCGCCACCGCCTTCTCGAAGATCGGCAACGCGCGGTCGAGGTCGCGGTGCAGGTAGTCGAGGAGGATGAGCGCGGTGTCGTTCAGGAAGCGCACGTTCTCGGGTGCGAGCTCGATGCACTTCTCGTAGGCCGCGAGGCTCTCCTCGTAGGTCTCCGCCTCGCGAGCGACGAAGCCGAGGTTGTTCCACCACGTCGCCGAATCCGGCGCGATCGACGTGGCCCACTTCCAGATCTCCTTGCTTGCGTTCATCGCGCGCAGGTAGCGCTCGTGCGCCTCGGGTTCGTCCCGGTTCGCGAGCGACTCGCCGCCGACGGCGGTGAAGATCGCGAAAGCGAGCTCCTCGGCGGCGCTGCGCAACTTCGGGTCGTCCGCGTGCGCGCGCAGGATCGGGTCGAGCGCGGCGCGTGCGGTCTCCGCCGCGTCGATCGTCGCGGCGAGGTCGCCCTGGTCGCCGTGCAGCTTCTCGATGTCGACGAGGTAGAGCGCCGCGAACCAGTCGGAGTTGTCCTTCAACTCCGAATCGGCGGCGCCTGCGAGCCGCATGCACTCGATGGCGCGCTTGAGCGCGGTGCGCGCGGACTCCGTCCACGTCGCTCGCTCGTTCGCGGCGGCTTCGACGGCGGTGTCGCGCGCGCGCGCCGCGAGCGCCTCCGCCGAGTGGGCGGACACCTGCCCCGAGTAGTTCCACGCACGGGCGACGACCTTCGGCTCGGTCGCGGTGCGCGCGAGGCCTTCGTAGAACGCGGCGAGCTCTCCGTAGCCGAGCTCCTGGCCGAGGAAGCTCCACAGCTCCGTGTGCGGAGCGTCGTCCTGCGGGTCGCGCGCGATCGCCGCGAACAGGATGGCGATCGCTTCCTCGCGCGCGCCTTCGGCCTTTCTTAGCCGCGCGAGCGCGAGCGCCGGCTGCGCGGAGCCGGGGGCGAGCGCCGACCACGCTGCGAGCAAGCCCTCCGCTTCGCTGCGCGCGGCGCCGGCCGATGCGTCCTGATCGGTGCCGAACAGAGCTTCGTACCGCGCGACGAACAGACGCACGAGTTCCGCGACGACGATGGGATCCTTCGCGCCCAGCTCGCGCGCGCGCGCGAGCGAGTTGTCGGAGTCGTGATCGCCGAGCGCGTCCTGCGCGAGCCCCTTCAGCAGGAATGCCTGCGCGTCGTCCTGCGACTTCTCGAGCCAGGCATTCGCCAGCTCGAGCGCGCGCTCGACCTCGCCCGCGTTCCACGCCTCCCACGCGCGTGCTGCGTCGGACGCTTCCGATTCGGCCGGCGCGGCCGGCGCGACCGGTGCGTCTTGCGCGACCGCGGGCGGAGCACCGAGCGCGAGGGCCGAGAACACGAGGGCGGCGCCGGCGGAGCGGAGCAGCGACACGGGGACTCTCCTTCGATTCACGCCGCGGACGACCGAGGATCTCGGTGCGACCGGTGCTGCCGGCGCGGAGGGGAATGGTTGTGCGGCGACCTGCGTAGGGAGCGCCGGGCGCGGCGGTAACGCGCAAAACACGGCCCGAGAACGAAGCTGGTACAGTACCGCCCGACTCCGAGGGCGGCAAGGCGACGGGATGGCGTCGGACGATCACCAGAACGCGGCGGATCAAGTCGTCGAGGTCGAGGGCGACCTGGTCCGCGGTCGCGTCGCGCGCGTCGCCGAGGACGTCGATCGCGCGCTCTCCCGCGGCGAGAACGTGCTGCTCGACCTCACGCGCCTCGGGCGCTTCGACTCCGCCGGCATCGAGTTCCTCGTCCGTCGCCTGAAGGAAGCGCAAGGCCGCGTCCGCTTGCGCCGCGCGCGCCCGGAGCTGCGCGCCTACCTCGAAGCGCTGCCGCCGCCCGACGTGTTCCGCGGCGAAGTCACCAGCCACTACCGCATGCCGATCGCGGACCTGCTCGTCGACACGGCGAGCGGCGCGGTCGAGCAGGTCTCGCGCAAGGTCACGAGCTTCTCGACGCTCTTCTTGCAGATCATCTACTTCTGCACGATCGGCCCGTTTCGCGGCCACCGCCTGCGCACGGACCGCACCGTCGACGAGCTTCTGCACGTCGGCATCGATGCGATCCCCATCGTCTCGATGGTCGCGGTGCTGATGGGCCTCATCCTCGGCTTCCAGTCCGCGTCGCAGCTCGAGAAGTTCGGCGGCGAGTCGTTGTACATCTGGTCCGCGAACCTCGTCGGCGTCTCCGTCACGCGCGAGATCGGGCCGATCCTCACGGCGATCCTCATCGCCGGCCGCAGCGGCTCCGCGATCGCCGCCGAGATCGGCACGATGGTCGTCACCGAGGAGATCGACGCGCTGCGCGTCATGGGCTTGAACACGGTCTCGTTCCTGATCGTGCCGAAGATCCTCGCGCTGATGATCGCGCTGCCTTGCCTCGTCGTGATCGCCGACCTCGTCGGCATCGGCGGCGGCTTCGTGACCGGCGTCGTCGTCCTGGGCGTCCCGTTCAACGAGTACCTGGTGCAGACGCGCGACGCGCTGCATCTCGCGGACGTGTTCACCGGCCTGATCAAGGCGACGGTGTTCGGTCTGTTGATCGGTCTGACCGGCGCGGTGCACGGCCTGATGGTGCGCGGCGGCTCGGCCGAGGTCGGACTGCGCACGACGTCGGCGGTGGTGTTCTCGATCGGGCTCGTCATCCTGTCCGACCTGCTGTTCACCGTCCTCTTCTACCTGTCGGAGCTCTGAGCGCGTGACCGAGTCGCCGACCACCGAATTCACGCGCGTCGCCGCCGCGGCGTCATCTCCGCTCCGCGTGGAGGACGTGCGCTTGTCGTTCGAGGGACACGACGTCCTGCGCGGCGTCTCCTTCGAGGTGCAGCGCGGCGAGATCTACGTGCTGATGGGACCGTCCGGGTGCGGCAAGACCTCGCTCCTGCGCTGCCTCGTCGGGCTGCAGCGGCCGACGTCCGGGCGCATCGTCGTGCTCGGACAGGATCTCGTGCGGATGGACGAGGACCTCCTTGACCGCTTCCGGCCGAAGCTCGGCATGCTGTTCCAGTTCGGCGCCCTGCTCAACTCGATGAGCGTGCTCGACAACGTCGCGCTGCCGCTGCGCGAGCGCACACAGCTCGACGAGGCGACGATCCACGCGATCGTGAAGTTGAAGCTCTCGATGGTCGGCCTCGACGGCGCGCACCGGAAGATGCCCGCGGAGATCTCGGGCGGCATGAAGAAGCGCGCCGGCCTCGCGCGCGCGATGGCGCTCGACCCCGAGCTGTACTTCCTCGACGAGCCGACTTCCGGGCTCGACCCGAACACCGCGGCCGACTTCGACGAGCTCGTGCTGCGGTTGAAGCGCGCGATGGGAATGACGGCGGTCGTCGTCACGCACGATCTCGACTCCGCGTTCCGCATCGCGTCGCGCATCGGCGTGTTGATCGACGGTCGACTGGTCGCCGAGGGAACGCCCGACGCGATCAGGGCGACGGCCGACCCGCGCATCAAGAGCTTCATCGGCCGGGCGCCGCGGCGCGGCGCAACCGGCGCGGAGGCGTGGTCCTTGTTCTTCGTCGATCGGTGACGGGAGGCGCGCGTGGCGAGTCGCAGTCAGAAGATCCGGGCCGGTCTGTTCCTCGTGTTCGCCGTCGCCCTCCTGCTCGCGACGGTCGCTTTCCTCAAGCACTGGTATCGCGAGGAGAGCCGGCAGGTCGTGGTCGTGTTCCCGAACGACGTCAGCGTCGCCGGTCTGGTCGGCGGGTCGCGCGTGAAGTTCAAGGGCGTGCCGGTCGGCCGCGTTCGCGACGTCGACCTCGAACTCGCTCAGGCCGAGAGCGGGCTCGCCGAGTCGCACGTCGTGGCGCGCATCGACGTGGAATCCGACCGCGCCCGCTACCTCTCGTCGCGGACGCGCGCGTTCCTGGTGCTCGAGGGCATCACCGGCGCGTCGTCGATCGACCTCACCGACGTGCCGCGCGAAGGCGAGGTGTTCGAGGCCGACGCCGAAGCGGACAAGCGCTGGGGGGCCGGCGGCGAGCTGCGCATCGCCGGCGTCCCGTCGAACATCACGCGCATCATCGACTCGACGCCCGCGGTGATGACGGAGCTGGAAGGCCTGCTGCGCCGCACCAACCGCTTCATCGACGAGCACGGCGCGCAGGGCGCGACGCTGATCACGTCGCTCGATCGCCTCGTGGTCGACGCGCGGCCGCGCCTCGTCGCCGCGCTCGACCGCGTCGACTCCGTGATGCGACGCGCGGATTCGCGCCTGCTCGCCGACGGCGGCTTCCTCGACAAGATCTCCGGCTCGATCGATCGCTTCGGCGGGCAGTTCGACCGCTCGGTCGACGGCTTCTCGAACCGCGTCTCGGCCGTCGCGCGCGACGTCGGCGACGACGTCTCGAAGACGCTCGACTCGGTGCAGGCGACCGTGGACCCGGCGCGTGGAACGCTCGTCGCCGTCGAGTCCACCCTCACCGAGTTCCGCGAGCTGCTCACCGAGCTGCGCGGAGTGCTGCGCGGCAACCGCGCCGAGTTCGACGCGACCGTCGGCAAGGTGCGCGACGCCGCGGAGTCTC
>CAZOLL010000193.1:0-7980 GCA_964580365.1 uncultured Phycisphaeraceae bacterium | reverse complement strand
ACCGACGGCTCGGGCGGCGCGAGCGAGGCCGAGCGCGCGCGCGTCGCGGCCGCGCGCAAGGCCGAGTCGAAGGCCGCCGGCGCGAAGCTCGGCGTCACCGAGTTCCGCTCGCTCGACTTCCCGGACGGCGCGCTCGCGCCCGACGGCGCGTTCCTCTCCGGCTTCACCGGCGTGCTCGACACGCTCGCCCCCGACGTCGTCTACGCGCCTTCGCCGTTCGAGCACCACCCCGACCACCGCGCGACCTTGTGGCTGCTCGCGAAGGCGCTCGCCGCGACGAAGCGCGCGCCGCGCGTCGTCCTGTTCGAAGTGAACGAGCCGCAACCGCCGACGCGCCTGCTCGACGTCACGTCGGTCTTCGCGAAGAAGAAGGAGGCGCTCGAGTGCTTCGCGAGCCAGCGCGGCGCGCTCGACGTCGTCGACAAGGCGCTGACCGCGAACCGAGCGCGCACTGTGAACGTCGACCTGCCGCAGGTGACCGCGGCCGAGGCGTATCGCGACGTGCCGGCCGCGAAGCTCGTCGACTGGATCGCGAGCGCCGATCGCCTGCTGCGCGTCGGTGCACGCCTCGACGCCGAGCTCGCGACCGCGCCGGCGCGCGTCGAAGCGGCGGCCGCGACGCGAGCTGCCACCACGACCATCCCCGTGACCGCCGTCATCTCGACGTGGAACAAGAAGGACGACGTGCGCGAGAACCTGCTCGCGCTCACGCGGCAGACGCTGCCGCCGGCGGAGATCGTCGTCGTCGACAACCACTCGAAGGACGGCACCGCGGCGATGATCCGCGCCGAGTTCCCGTCGGTGAAGCTGATCGAGATGCCGCACGACAAGTTCGGCGCGTGCGAGACGTTCAACCTCGGCATGAAGGCGGCGACGCAGCCGTTCACCGCGATCATGGACGACGACGTCGTCGCGCCGCCCGACTGGCTCGAGAAGCTGTGGGCGCGCATGCAGCGCGAGCCGCAGACCACGGCGATGGTGTCGTCCGAAGTGATCGAGCCGGGCATGCCCGAAGAGTTCATCCGCGACCTGCAGGTGCGGCGCGAGCGCTACATGGCGACGTTCCGCGGCTGCGGGACGCTCGCGCGCAGCGAGGCGCTGGCGCAGGCCGGGTACTACGACGAGCGGTTCTTCATCTACGGCAACGAGCGCGACCTCTCCGCGCGCGTGCTCGGCCTCGGCTACCGCATCCTCCAGTTCCCCGAGGCGCAGCTGTTCCACAAGACGCCGTTCGGGATGAAGGCCGGCAAGCGCTCGCTGTACTACCACGTGCGCAACTTCTGGCTGTACGCGTTCAAGAACTGCTCCTTCGCGCAGATCGTGCGCGCGGGAACCGTGCTTGCTCTGAAAGGCCTCGGCTTCGGCAAGAAGACGAAGCACGCGAGCGACGCGACCGGCACGATCGGCATCGACCGCGCCGTGAAGGAGACGCCCGGCGGGCTGTGGATCGCGACGAAGGCCACGCTCGCGGCCGTCCTGATGCTGCCGTACTGCCTCAAGCACCGGCGCGTGTGCACGGCGCCCGACTTCGAGCCGCCGGTGCGATGAGCGCGGCGACGAAGGTCAGCGTCGCGATCGTCACGTTCAACGGCCGCGACGACCTCGAGGATTGCCTGCGCTCGGTGTTCGCCCTCGAAGGCGGACACGTCGACGACGTGATCGTCGTCGACAACGCGTCCACCGACGGCACCGCGGAGATGGTCGCCGCGAAGTTCCCGAGCGTGAACTACAAGCGCCTCGCGACGAACGACGGGCCGTGTCCCGCGCGCAACGCAGGGCTCGAGGCGGCGAAGCACCGGCTCGTGTTCCAGCTCGACCAGGACCTCGTCGTTCGCAAGAACTGCCTCGCGAAGCTCGTCGCCGCGATGACCCCGGAGCACGCCGTCGTCTTCCCGCGCGCGCTCGACGCCGCGCACCCCGACGTCGTCCACTACGACGGCGGCTCGTTCCACTACGCGGGCGTGATGGCGCTCCGTCACTTCTTCCGCCCCGTCGCCGAGTGCGACCCCGTGGCGCGCGACGTCGACGCGTTCATCTCGCTCGCCGCGCTCGTCGACAAGGAGAAGCTGCTCGCGGTCGGCGGTTACGACCCGGCGTTCTTCATCCTCTTCGAGGACCACGACCTCAGCTACCGGTTGCGGCTCGCGGGCCATCGCATCCGCGCGCTTCCCGACGCGATCGTCGAGCACCGCGCCGGCACCGCCGGCATCTCGTTCCGCGGCGGCGACCGGTATCCGGCGCGACGGCTGTTCCTGCATTCGCGCAACCGCTGGATGGTCGTGATGAAGTGCTACCGCTGGAGGACGATCGTGCTTGCGATGCCGGGCGTCTTGTTCCTCGGCGTCGTGTACTTGCTGTTCGCGACGATCCAAGGCGCGGCCGGCGACTACGTGCGGGCGAAGAGGTCGCTGATCGCGCACTGGCCGCACATCCGCGAAGAGCGGAAGAAGATCGCGCGCTTCCGGAAAGTGCGGGACCGCGAGCTGCTCGGGGCGCCGGAGCTGACGTTCTCGCCGCGGATCGAGGGAGGTCGCGGGAAGAATGCGGCGGGGAAGGTGATCTCTGGGGCGCTGAAGGTCTGGTGGTGGATCGTGAAATGGATCGCGGGATGAGCGACGCGCAGGAACGTTGACGCGAGGCCGACGCGGCGGCGGGGGGGCTTGCTCCGCGGTCCTCGCTCGGTACCGAATCGATTGCGCTTCCAATACCAGTCCCTTGCCGCGGATTGCGGCTCGAGAGACCCCTCGCGTCCGCGGCGCCCGTCGTCGACCTTCCGAATCTCGCATCGCCGAGCGCTCCCGTACAATCCGCGCCGATGCCGTCCTCCGCGCCCACGTCCGGTCCGATCATCGCCGTCGTCCTCAATTGGAACGGCGCGTCCTGGACCGAGCGCTGCGTCCGCGCGTTGGAAGCCTCGCATCCCGTCCCGCCGCAGATCGTCATCGTCGACAACGCGTCGACCGACGACTCGGTCGCGCGTCTCTCGAAGTCGTGTCCCGCGGTCGAGCTGCTTCGCGCGCCATCCAACCTCGGCTACGCCGGCGGCATGAACCTCGGCATCGCTTCCGCGATGCGCCGCGGCGCGCGCGCGGTGCTCCTCATGAACAACGACGTCGAGGTCGCGAGCGACTGCGTCGCGAAGCTCGACGCGGCGCTCGAAGCCGACGCATCGATCGGCGCCGCCGGCCCGATGATCGTGCTGCCCGGCGAGCCGCCGCGCATCTGGGCCGCGGGAGGCGAGCTGGTGCACCGCGAGAACGTGAGCCGGCTTCGCGGACACGGAAACATCGCGAACGGACGGTTCCGCGCGGACGAGGACGTCGACTACCTGCCGGGTTGCACGCTGCTCCTGCGGAGCGGCGCGATCGAGAAGGTCGGCCGGCTCGACGAATCGTTCTTCTGCTACATGGAGGACGTCGAGTTCGGGCGGCGCCTCGTCGACGCCGGGTGGAAGAACCGCTTCGTCGCGGGTGCGGTCGCAACGCACGCGGCGTCGGCTTCGACCGGCGGCGGGTACACGCCGGCGCGCAAGTACATGAACGCCGTGAACTCGGTGCATTTCCTCAAGCGCCACGGCTCGCTGCGCGGCTGGCTCGGCTTCGTCGTGTTCGACGTCTTGCTGTGGCCGCTGGCGCTCGTGCGCGCCACCGCCGCGGGGCGGCCGGGGGCCGCGTTCGCGAAACTCCGGGGGATCTTCGACGGCCTGTGCGGCGTGCCCGTCACGCCGGAGCGGATTCAGCGGTATCTGCGCGATCGGCACGATCGTTCGGACGCGCCGCCCGACCTGCCGGCGGGGCGGTGAACCGGATGCGTATCCTCGAGGTCGTGCACCTGTTCCTCCCGCACCACTCCGCGGGCACCGAGGTGTACACCGAGGGACTCGCGCACGGGTTGAAGGAGCGCGGGCACGACGTCCACCTCTTCTTCACCGAGAAGGTCGTGTCGCGCCCGGACTACGAGCTGGTGCGACGCACGCATCACGGCCTGCCGTGCCACGCCCTCATCAACAACATGATGTACGAGTCGTTCGAGGAGACCTTCACCAACCCGCGCGCGAGCGCGGCGTTCGCGAAGGTGCTCGACGACGTGAAGCCGGACGTCGTGCACTTCCAGCACCTGATGCTGCTCTCGCTCGACCTGCCCAAGATCGCGGCCGAGCGCGGCATCCCGACGATGATGACGCTGCACGACTTCTGGCTGTACTGCGCGCGGTTCGGCCAGCTGCTCGAGCACGGCGACACCGACTGCCGCGGACCGGAGCCCGCGAAGTGCGCGTCGTGCCTCTCCGACTTCAAGTTCGCGCAGAGCTCGATGCAGA
The DNA here is from genome assembly GCA_964580365.1 of uncultured Phycisphaeraceae bacterium. Taxonomy (GTDB): domain Bacteria; phylum Planctomycetota; class B15-G4; order B15-G4; family JADJEK01; genus CAZBOK01. The sequence goes on along the minus strand of CAZOLL010000193.1, from coordinate 3,662 downwards.
AGAGGATGATCCACGCGATCCGCTGGACGCGGCAGGTCGCGGGCTTCGATCTCGCGCCGGTCGTCGACGCGTTCCGCAAGAGCCGCATCCTCGGCACGCTCAAGGGTGGTCGCTCCGACGGCAAGAAGGAGGGCCGACGGCGCGCGTCGCCGGAGTCGTCGCGCGTGCAGCAGTTCAAGTCTCGCGAGCGCGCCGTCGCCGACTCGCTGAAGCACGTCGACGTGTTCCTCTCGCCGTCGCGCACGGTGCGCGACCGCATGGTCGCGTTCGGGCTGCCCGCGCGGCGCGTGAAGGTTCTGCCGCTCGGCATTCGCCCGCTCGTGGTGCCGGAGCGCGCCGCCTCGCAGAAGCTCGGCGCGCGCGAGCCGGTGTTCGGGTTCATCGGGACGCTCGCCCCGCACAAGGGAGCGCACGTCGCCATCGAGGCGATGCGCCTCCTGAAGGGTCGCGGCGAGCTGCTCGTGTACGGGCGCGAGGACTTCTACCCCGCCTACGCGGCGTCCTTGCGCGAACAGTCGCAGGGCCTCTCGATCCGCTTCCTTGGCGCGGTGTCGCGCCGCGAGATCGGGAAGGCGTTCGCAAAGCTCGATCTCCTGATCGTGCCGTCGGTCTGGCTCGAGAACTTCCCGATCGTGATCCAGGAAGCGCGCGCCGCCGGCCTGCCGGTCGTCGCGTCCGATCTCGGCGGCATGCGCGAGGCCGTGAAGGACGGCGTCGACGGCGCGCTGTTCGCGCCGGGCGACCCGAAGGCGCTCGCGCGCGTGCTCGAGTCGTTCCTCGACCACCCGGAGGAGATCGCGCGGCTCGCGTCGCGCGGCGAGCCGCCGATGACGCTCGAAGAGCACGTCGAGCGCGTCGAGTCGCAGCTCGAGAAGCTGGTCGCCGAGCGCGCCGCCGCGCGGAGCCGCGGATGAAGATCCTGCACGTCGTCCACGGCTTCCCGCCGGAGGTGATCGGCGGCACCGAGCTGTACGTGCGTCGCCTCGTCGACGAGCAACGCGCGCGGGGCCACGACGTGTCGGTGTTCACGGGCTCGGTCGATTGGAAGCCGGAGTTCACGGTCGAGCGCACGACGCTCGGTGCGCTGCCGGTCACGCGCGTGCATCGCGAGGACCTGTACTTCGATCGCTGGGACAAGGGCTTCCACCCGCTCGTCACCGAGGCGTTCGCGGCGGAGCTGCGTGCGCGCGCGCCGGACCTCGTGCACGTCCACCACTGGATCCGCCTCTCGTCGAACCTCGTCGCGACCGCGGCGCAGGTCGGCGTCCCCGCGATCGTCACCGCGCACGACCTGTTCACGACGTGTCCGCGCGTGTTCCGCCTGAAGGCGAAGGGCGGCGGAGACGGCGACGAGGCGTGTGCGTCGCCGATGGCGCGCGAGGTCTGCGTGCCGTGCGTCCCGCGGTGGCGCTTCCAGAAGGACGACGAGATCGAGCGATCGCTCGCGCGCTACCGCGCCGATCTGGTGCGCGAGCTCGCGCTCGCGCGCGTCGTGCTCGCGCCCAGCCGTTCGCACGCCGATTTCCTCGCGTCGATGCTCGGCTTCGCCGCCGCTCGCATCGAGGCGCTGCCGCATGGCACGCTGGTCGACCACGCGCCGGGCGGGGCGCCGCCGGCTCCGGCTCGCGGCACCGACGGCAAGCTGCACCTGGTTTCGTGGGGGAACCTGCACCCGATCAAGGGCGCGCACCTCCTGCTCGAGGCGCTCGCGCTCGCCGACACGCGCGCCGGTGTTCGAGTGCACTTCTTCGGGGAGTTCTCGACGCCCGAATACCGCGAGCGCCTCGAGACGCTCGCGCGCGGACTCGACGTCGTCTTCCACGGCGGCTACCGCTCCGGCGACCTCGACCATGCGACGATCGACGTCGCCGTGCTGCCGACGCTCGCGCGCGAGTCTTACTCGTTCATCCTCGACGAAGCCGCGCGCCTCGGCGTCCCGATCCTCGCGGCCGACGCGGGCGCGCTCGCCGAGCGCGCGACCGGTCGTGTGCTCCGCTTCGCCCGCAACGACGCGAAGGACTTCGGCGCGAAGATCGACCAGTTGGCCCGCGACCCCGCGCGACTCGACGCGATGCGCCGCGCGCCTGCGCCGGCGGTCGCGACGTTCGCCGAGCACGCGGCGCGGCTCGAAGCGCATTGCGCTCGGGCCGTCGCGCTCGGCCCTCCGGCGGCGCCCGCGAACGACGACGCCGAACGCCTGCGTGACGAGTGGCAGCGCCGCGAGACCGCCTTCCGCGAGCTGGTGCGCATCGAGAAGTGGGAGGACGTCGTCGAAGAGCAGCGCCGGCGCATCGCCGAGCTGGAGCAGGCCCTCCGGAAGGAGTGACGTGTTCGCGACGCTCGCCGTCACGGCTCTCCTCGCGCTGACGCCGCCGGTCCAAGCTGCGCCGGACGCGGATCCGATCGCCGCCGCCGAACGCGATCTCGCGGCGGCGGATGTCGCCTACGCGGCGCGCGATTTCGACGCCGTCCGCGCGGCGCTCCACTCCGCGTTCGACCACGTCGCCGCGGCGCCGGGGTTCGACGAAGCCGGCGGCGAAGCCGGCGACCCGATCGATCGCCTGCTCGGCGCGATTACGCAGCGGTCGCAGGAGGCGTCCGACCTCGCGCTCGCGTGCACCTCGGGCTCTGCACTCGTCCGTCGAATCGAGCCGCGCGGTGCCGGCAACGACGAAGTGCGCGCCGCCTGGCACTGCCTCGGCATCGCGCTGTGGCAGAAGGGCGACCTCGAGGCCGCGCGCGAGCGGTTCGAACGAACGATCGGCGCCGTCGAGTCGGCGCTCGGCAAGGACCACCCCGAGCTCGTGCTGCCGCGCCAAGGACTCGCCGTCGTCCTGAAGGACCAGGGAGATCTGCCGGCGGCGCGCGCGCTCGAGGAAGGCGTGCTCGCGCGGCTCGAGTCGATGAAGGACGCGGACTCGCGCGACGTGCAGATCGCGCGGCGCAACCTCGCGGTCACGCTCGGACGCCTGGGCGACGACGCCGGCGCGCTCGCCCTCGAGGAGAAAGTCGTCGCCGCTTTCGAGCGGACGCTCGATCCCGCCGACGCCGACCTGCGATCGGCGCAGATGAACCTCGCCGTGACCCGCTACGGGCGCGGCGACGTCGACGGCGCGCTCGACCTGTTCCGGCGCGTCGTCCTGGCGCTCGAAGCGAGCGGCCCGGACGACGCGTTCGACCTGCAGGTCGCCCGGCAGAACTTCGCGATCGCGCTGCGCGTCTCCGGTCGCCTCGCGGAGTCGTGTGCGCTGATGGAGAAGGTGGTCGCCATCCTCGAGCGAACGCGGCCGGAGGAGGACCGTCAGCTCCTTTCGGCGCGCAACAACCTCGGGACGATGCTGAACCTGCTGGGCCGTCCGGCCGAGGCCTGCGAGCTGCAGAAGAAGGTGCTTTCGGTGCGCGAGCGCGTTCTCCCCGCGGACCATCGCGACATCCAGTTCGTCCGGCAGAACCTCGCGATCACGCTGAAGTCGCTCGGCCAGCTGATCGAGGCGCGACGCCTCGAGGAAGAGGTGCTCGCGTCGTACGAGCGCACGCTGCCGCAAGACCACGACGACGTCGTCAGCGCGCAAGCGAACCTCGCCGCGACGATCGCCGACCTCGGAGACGCGCCGGGCGCGCGGATCCTGCACGTCGGCAGCGGCACGTCCGGCGAGGGATCG
>CAZOLL010000192.1:0-7991 GCA_964580365.1 uncultured Phycisphaeraceae bacterium | reverse complement strand
AGCACGTCGAGGTGGCTCGGGTCGAGATCGCGCGCGCGCATCGCGAGCGTGTACGCGGTCTCGGTGTTGCCCGCCTGCAGCAGCGTGCGCGAGCGGTCGAGCCACGCGGCGATCGCGCCGGACTTGTTGCCGGACTTGCGGTAGAGGTCCGCGATCTGGTCGAGGCGACGGTCGTCGGCGCCGATCTGCGCGCGCGCCTTGGCGAGGATGCGCGCGATGCGCGTGCGCTGCGCCGCCGGGTCGAGCGCGCGCGCCGCGGCGATCAGCTCGTCCGCGTCCGCGCAGCGCAGCTGGTTCGCCTGCTTCATCTTCAGCACCGCGCGCGCGACGTCGAAGCGCGAGCGCAGCAGCGCTTCCGAGATGTCGATGACGGTGTGCCGCGCGTCGAGTCGCTCCACGATCTCCGGCGGTCCGGAGGCCTTGTCCTCGACGGACGCGGGCACGTAGTACTCGTCCGTCATCGAGATGCCGCTCTTGATCAACTCGAGCTCGTCGAGTCGTCGCGCGGCTTCGAGGATCACTTCCTCGGTTCGGAACAGGCAGCGTTCGGGCACGCCTTCGAGCGGCGTGTCGTCCTCGTTGAACTCGAACTCCATCCGCGGGAGCGTGAAGATCTCGAACAGCTCTTCGCGCACTTCGGCGGCGAGGACTTGCTCGCCGCGCGCGACCTCGAGCAGCCCGCGCTCGGACAGCGTGCCGATCAACGCGACCGACGAGAACGGATCCGGGCCGGCGCGGTCGATGTCGGCCAGCGCGGCTTCGACCTGGTCCGGCGGGACCACGCTGCCGGCGACGAGAAGGTGCCCGAGGCGCGGCGCGCGGAAGGCGGCGGCGGTCGTCAGCGTGATGCCGCCCTTCGCGAACAGGACCTGCAGCGTCCCGGTCGACGCGCGGAGGATCAGCAGCCCGGTCTGACCGTTCTGCGTCAGCGTCTGGAAGATGTCGGCCAGAAGCAGATTGCTGGTGTCGCCACGAAGCGTCATGACCCGGCTTCGGCCTCCGATGGGGGAACGGTCTCTTGTCGGCGGAAGCGGCCGTGAAAGTTGAGGGATCCGTGGGGACGATCTCGCGCGTCGGGCGGCGCGTGGCGGCGCCGGGGCGGTCGATCAGAGCCAGAACTCGGAGAGGTCCTCGGCGACGTCCCCGCCGCGGCGGCGCAAGGCGTCGCGGTCGGCGCGCGAGGCGTCGAGCAGCGGGTCGCCCGGATCGATGCGCAGGAACTGCATCGAGAGCTGCGTGCGCGGGATCCCCGCGCCGGCTTCGAGCGCGGACTGGATCGGATCGCGCTCAGGTTCGCGCGGGGATCGCTCGCCGTCGAGCAGCGCGACGGAGACGTTCGACAGGAGAGTGCGCAGCGGGGGCGCCAGCTCGTTCACGCGTCCGAGGCGGGGGGCGTAGAGCAGCGAGTGCCGCGCTCCCGTGAACTCGAACGCGATGGCGCGCGCGCTCCAGACGCTGCGCGCCGTGACGCGCAGCGTGGTCGACAACTGCGTCGGCGAGCCGGTGGTGAGGTCGGAGAGCGTCACGCGGCGCGCGGCGAGATCCGCGGTGAAGCGCGCGTCGGCTTCCAGCTCCGGGCGATGCAGGCGGCTCGCGTAGACGACGAGCGGCCGTCCGGCGACGGTGCGGGACGCGAGCGCCGCGATCCCCTCGAACGTGTCCTGCGTGACGAACGACACGAGCACGGCGTCGGCCGGCGGCGCGGTCGCGGCGCGCGCGAGGTCGGGCGGAAGGAGCACGTCCGCGAGCTGCTCGAGGATCTCGCTGCCCGGGTCGACGACGAACGCCATCTGATCCGCGGCGGCGACGACGAACAGCGCGGTCGCGCGCCGAACCCGCGTCATCCCCGGCACCACGAACTCGCGGTTCGGACGGTTCGCCGTCCCGAGCAGGATCGCCTTCGAAGCATCCGCGGGCTGGTCGAACCGCACGCGGCGGAGCTGAACGCCCGACTCCTCGGTGCGGCACGCGGCCAAGCCCAGCGTCGCCGCCATGAAGAGGAAGAGAGTGAGCCTGCGAAAAAACTGCATGGCCGGTTGAATCTGAGCAGAATTGACGCACGATCTGAAGGGATCAGAGCAATCTGTCGTGAAGGACCGCGAGCGAGGTCGAAACGTCATGGCCGACAACCCGGAGAACGAGACCCTCGAGACCACCGCCCGGGCGCGGGGCGGGAAGGTCGTGCTGATCGAAGACGACGACGCCCTGCGCTCGGCGCTCGCCGAGTACCTCGGCGAGAAGGGGTTCGAGGTCGCGGGCGCCGGCGATGGCGACCGCGGTCTGGCCCTGGTCGACTCGGACACGGCCGTCGTGGTCACCGACCTCAAGCTGCCCGGGATGTCGGGCATCGACGTTCTGAAGCGCGCCCGCGTGCTGAACCCCGACGTCTCGGTCATCGTCGCGACCGGCTACGGCACGATCGACAGCGCCGTCGCGGCGATGCGCGAGGGGGCGTACCACTACGTCACGAAGCCGATCAACCCGACCGTGCTGCTGAAGCTGATTGAGGACGTGACCGAGAAGCGGCGACTCCGGGCCGAGGTCAGCGACCTCCGCCGCCAGCTCAACGAGCGCTACGGGTTCGACCAGATCATCGGTCGCTCGCGGCCGATGCTCGAGATCTTCGAAGTGATCCGCCACGTCGCGCCGACGCGCGCGACCGTGCTGATCACCGGCGAGAGCGGCACCGGCAAGGAGCTGGTCGCGCGCGCGATCCACCAGGCGTCGCCGCGCCATGAACGGCCGTTCATCGCGTTCAACTGCGCGGCGTTGCCCGCGACGCTCGTCGAGAGCGAGATGTTCGGGCACGAGCGCGGCGCGTTCACCGGCGCGGTCGCGCGGCGCAAGGGCCTGTTCGGCGCGGCGGACGGCGGGACGCTCCTGATCGACGAGGTGTCCGAGCTCGAGCTCGGCCTGCAGGCGAAGCTCCTGCGCGTCATCGAGGAGCGCGCCTACACGCCGCTCGGCTCGACGAAGGAGGAGAAGATCGACGTGCGCATCGTCGCAGCGTCGAATCGTGACCTCGCGCAGGCCGTGAAGGAAGGCAAGTTCCGTGAGGACCTCTACTACCGCTTGAAGGTCGTCACGATCCGCCTGCCGCCGCTGCGCGAACGGCGTGACGACATCCCGCTGCTCGCCCGCGCGTTCCTCGACCGCGCGATCGACGAGCACGGGTTGAAGCCTCTGCGCTTCGACGCCGACGCGCTCCGCGCGCTGTCTGCGCAAGACTGGCCGGGCAACGTCCGCGAGCTGAAGAACGCGATCGAGAGCGCGGCGGTCCTCTCGCGCGGCGACGTGATCCGCACGCAGGACCTTCCCGTCGGCCTCGGCGGCACCGCGCCGGAGCCGACCGCCTCGGGACCGCCGCTGTTCCGCATCGGCATGCGGATGGACGAGCTGGAAAAGAACGCGATCCTCGGCACCCTCGACGAGGTCGGCGGCAACCGCACCCGAGCCGCGCGGATGCTCGGCATCTCGCTCCGCACGCTGCAGCGGAAGCTCAAGGACTACAGCGGCTTGCAGCCAGACGGTCGGGCGGGTCTGGAGATCCCCTGAGCGCGGAGGTTGCGCGCTCTCTTCGGTCTCCCGCACCGGCGAATTCAAACCGGGCGGAGTTCGCGCGGGTGGAATTCCCGGCACGCCTCCGATCCTGAGCTACACTTCCGACCCCCCGTTCCCACCCGACTCCCCCGACGCACGGCTCGCGAACCGCGGAAAGCTGTGGAAGAGTTGTGGAGTGACTGGGGATTGATCGGTCGGTTCGACGCGTGGCGAGGTCTCGGCGCCGCTGCTATGGACGCCGCCCCCCGCACGATCGCCTCGGTCGGTCACGAAAGGACGGTCACTCGGATGCACGCGAGGATCAACAAGAAGGGTGTCGTGGGTGAGTTTCAGCTCCGCGGGCCGAACAGCCGGCTCGAACCCCTGCGCATCCGATGGAAGGCCCCCGAGTCCCTGTACTACGGCGGCGGAATCAGCGTGGTCGGCGGGCCGGAAGGGTTGAAGGCGCGGTTCGAGAAGCGCATCGCCGACATCTCTTGGTTGAAGAACAACCCGGATCACGTCGCGGGCGGACGCAAGTTCACCGAGAACTTCTACGCGACGGTCGCGGTGCTCATGGCGTTCGCGGAAGTCGAGCGCCTGATGTTCGAGACGGTGCACTCGCCGGTCCCGAACACGCAGACGAACACCCGCGCGCAGAACACCGGCGCGTTCGTCGAAGAGGATTTCGAGCGCAGCGAAGGCACGCCCGACCCCGAGCCGCAGATGAAGCCGAGGATCGCGGGCACCATCAACACCGGCTGATCGTCCGCCGCGTCACGGCGGCAGGTTCGCATACACGACGAACGACTTCGGCGCGGGAGCGCCGAACAGCGAGTACGCGTTCACGCGCACGCGTGACGCCTCGCGCATCCCCGACGCGACGGCGACCAGCATGAACTCCGCCGCACCCGGGTCCGGGTCGAGCAGGCACCACGCGGCCGGCTTCTTCTTCTCGATGTACCCGAGCACCTCGCCGTGCTCGAGCCCGTGCGTGACGAGCTCGTGGTCGTTCAGGCCGATCAGGTCGAGCACCGGCCGCTCCTGGAACCACCGCACCGCGCCCGCGTCCTGCGTCGCGACCCACGCGTCCGCCGGGATCGCGGTCTTCTCCGCGAGCCAGCGCGCCGTGTACACGTTGAGCGAATCGACGTCGAAGACGTTCGCGGCGTAGCGCTTCTCCGCGGCGGCGACCTTGTCCACGTAGGTCGGGAACATCAGCGCGATGCACGCGAGCAGGACCACGGCGATCACCGGGTCGGGCAACATCGTCGCGCGCGGCTCGGGCTCGAGCTCCGGCCCCGTCGTCGCGCGGCGCGCCGCGCGCAGTGCGCGCTTCTTCATCAAGTCGACGACCACCGCGGCGCCCGCCGCCATGCCGGCCGCGGTCAGCGCGGCGACGAGCGGGCGGATCGGCTCGACGTAGCGCGACCAGAAGAACGCCTCGGCGTCGGGGATCGCGCGCGTCGCCGCGATGCCGATCGCGAACAGGATCGGCGTGCCGAGCAGGACGAGCGCGAGCCGTGCACCACAGCGGACGCCGATCGCGACGACGCCCATCGCGAGGTAGAGGAAACCGACGTAGGTGTCGAAGCACGGCGCGCGCGCGATCGCGCCGGACAGGAGAGCGAACCCGCGCGGGATCGCGTCGATGAGCGGGACGACCGCGGCCTTCGCGTAGAACGTGTTCGGCAGCGGCCGGCCGGTGGCCGCCAGGCAGAGCGCGACCCACGCGGACGCGAGCAGGACGATCGGCACGAACACGCGCGCGACGCGCTGCACGCGGCCTCGAGCGGGGCCGAGCGCCGCCGCGACGACGACGAGCGCCGCGGGGATGACGCACTCCGGCCGCGAGAGCACCGCGAGGCCGGCCACGCCGCCGGCGAGCGCGACGCGCTCGCGCTGCAGCGCCGCGATCGAGAACAACACGCACGCCGCCGCGAGCAAGGGCTCCATGCCCGACACCGCGGAGAACGCTGTGGAGGGATCGAGCCCGATCAACGCGCACGCCGCACCGGCCGCGAACCGCGGCGCGGGGATCGGCAGGCGCAGCATCACGAGCGCAGCGGCCGCGGCGCACGCGATCCAGACGAGGATTCCCGCGAGCCGCACCGCGCGCGCGAGAGAGAGGTCGAGTAGGCCCGCGACGCGCACGACCGGCGCGAGCACGACGCCCCAGAGCAGGCTCGACTGGCCGGCCTCCAAGACGCCGGGGTTGTATTCCGGCCGCAGGCGCTCGCCGATCGAGCGCGCATAGACCAGGTGGATCCAGGCGTCGTCGAGCGGGAAACCCGCGTCCTCGTGGTACGGGCTCGAGCGGATCGCCGCGCGTTCGAGGACGACGCCGATCGAGAGCTGCGCGAGCGCGACGCACAGGACGAAGCCGAGCAGGATCGGGCGCTTCGGTCTTGTCTCCTCGTCGGCGCGCGCGTCCACGGGGGGAGTGTAGGAGTTGCGACCGCGACGGATCCCCCTTACAGTCCCTCGCTTCCCCACGCTGCGGTAGCTCAGGGGTAGAGCACCTCCTTGGTAAGGAGGAGGTCTCGGGTTCAAATCCCGATCGCAGCTCCAGTCACCGGCTTCGGGGTCGCGGGCGTCGCTCGCGACCCCGAACTCTTTTTCCGGGTTTCCCGCCGGACGGGCCACGGTCCCGGTCGATGCAAGATCGGGCGTTCTCGGGGCTTTCGCGGGTGGTATCCTTCCGCGCCAAGGTCCCGGGGAGCTCCGGGATCGGCCCGCCGCCCGCGCCCGAACCGCCCGAAGCTTCGGTGTCCAAGGGGTCCCATGCGCCGCCTCGTGCTCGGCTCGATCGTGATCGCGACGACCTTCGTCGCGGCGGCTGCGCATGCGCAGCCGCCGCGCGTCGACTTCGCGCACCCGATCGTCGGCGAGAACCTCGTCGTCACGACCGAAGGCTGGGCTCCGAACACTCCGATCTCCATCCGCCTCCGCGTGCGCGGCACCGACTCGTTCCTGCCGTGGAAGGCGGCCGACGGCGCGGGCTTCCAGCGCTTCGAGGTGCCGGTCACCGCCGCGTTCCTCGACGAAGAGATCGAGATCGCCGCCGTGTCCGCGGCAGTCACCTCCGACACCGAGACCGTGCGGCTGCGTGCGCCGGAGCTGCTGATGACCGGCGTCGACGCCGGCGTCGCGTGGCTCTACCGCGTGGCCGTCCCCGTCGGCGATGTGCCGCGCTTCGACCCGAACCCCGACCGCGTGCGCCTCGGCACCGGACGCCCCGGCGGCGCCGTGCGCGACGGCCGCGGCACCAAGACGTTCGCCGTCGCGAGCGTCGACCGCGGCGAGATCGCGATCGTCCCCGACGATCCGCAGCTGCGTCCCGGCTCGATGGTGTACGTCCCGGCCGGAGTGCGCGGAATCGCCGCGAGCCCCGACGGCTCGAAGATCCTCGTCGTCAGCGCCGGAACGTCCGACCCGAACGACGCGATCACGCGCGGCATCCTCACGATCCTCGACGCTCGCACGGAGCTGCCGGTCGGCTCGATCGTGCTCGACCCGCTCGGCGCGCACGGCGGCCGCATCGTCGCGAGCCCCGACGGTCTGCGCGCGTTCGTGTCGGTGCAGGGCTCTTACCTGCGCGAAGTGAACCTCCTCGGCACGCGCCCCGGCGCTCTCGTCGCGGTCGGGCGTCCCGGGCAGGACCGCATCAAGGACCTGAGCATCACCGACGACGGCAACGTGTTCGCGCTCACGCAGAGCTCGGCCGGCGCGGGCGGCCCCGGCGCGGTGACGGGCCTTTCGATCGGCGACTTCAAGAAGAACGCGCAGGCGGCCATCGCGCTCGCGGCGAAGAGCTTCGGCCTCACGCGCGCCGGCGATCGCGACGCGCTCGTCATGCTCGACGGCTCCGGCGCCGAGATCACGGTGATCGACACCCGCACGATGCGCCGCGCGACGACGTTCACCGTCCCAGCGGGCGCCGACGCACTGCTCCTCACCCCGACGCCCGACGATCAGCTCGGCGGGCTCCTCTACTCCGACAGCGAAGGCGGCTCGCTCCTGCGGGCGATCGACTTCAAGAGCGGCGCGATCGGCGCACCGCACGGCCTCGGCTTCCGCGCGCGCGCGGTTCCGATCTCCGGCGAATCCTCGCTGGTGCCGTGGCTGTTGGTGGGGAACGGCAAGGAGGGGATCGTCGCGCTCGACCCGACGTTCAGAGTCGACGCGTTCGCGCCGGCGATTCGGCTCGAGGTCGCCTCGATCACGATCGGCCGCTGAACGGGAACAGCCGGCCGCGTCACTCGGGCCCTCGGGAATCGGGTCCGCGGAGTCTGGGAAGCGAGCGCGCAACGCCGGGTCTCGGGTTCCGGGTTTCCGGGTCGCGGGGGGGGGGGGGGGGGGGGGGGGGCGCCGGGGGGGGCGGGGGGCGCGGGGCCCGGGCCCCCCCCCCCCCGCCCCCCGGCCCCCCGCCCCCCCCCCCCCCCCCCCCC
>CAZOLL010000191.1:0-8005 GCA_964580365.1 uncultured Phycisphaeraceae bacterium | reverse complement strand
AGTGGAGCTCGGCCTCGATGCTCCCACCGCGGTCGTGGTTGCCGAGGCACGCGAAGATCGGGACGGCGAGCGCCGGGTCGGAGTACACGTCCTCGAACGCCGTGCGCCACAGCGGATCCTCGAGCGAGCGCACGCCGGTCATGTAGAAGTTGTCGCCGAGCAGCAGGAGGAAGGCGGGCGGGACAGCGCGCGCACGTGCCGCGAGAGCGGCGGCCACGGCGCGTTGACCCGCGCCTGCGGTGCCGGTGTCACCGATGACGAGACAGTGTTCGTAAGCGCCATCGACTCGCTGGGCCGGCACGACCACCGGAGGCAGTGGCCGCAACGCTGCGGGGTCGATGCGTGGTTCGGAGTCTTCGGTGCTCGCGCAGCCGGCGAGCGCAAGAGCGGCGGCGACGAGCGGGGCCGCGCCGAGCCGGATGCACTTCATCGAGCGTTTCGCACCGGAGCGGCGAGCGCCGTGCGCGACCATTCGGCCTCGGAGGCGATGCAGCCGAAAGCCGCCCACTGCTCGGCGGCGGCGAGGCGGCGGAACAGGTCGAGGGCGCGATCGACGCGGCCGTTGTAGAGGTGCCAGTTCGCGATGCCGTACCCGATCGTCGGCCAGTCGGTGCCCTTCGAGTCGCCGGCCTCCGCTTCTGCAAGGAGCGCGTCGGCGTCGCGCGCTCCGGTGTAGAGCAGGCAGAGTTGGAAGTAGGCGCGGTACTCGACGACGTCGAGATCGGGGCGGATCGGCGCGAGCGCTTCGCGCGCTTCGTCGTCACGGCCCGCGCGGCGCAGCGACATGTAGAGCCAGTGCGTCGCGGAGCAGAGCGCGTCCGGGTTCTTCGAGCGCTCGCGGCACTCGGCGAACGCGGCGGCGGCACCGTCGAAGTCCCCGATGAGGTAACGCGCGAGGCCGAGGTGGTAGAAGACGTTCTGCTGCAGCGAATCGATCGTCACGCCGCGCGCGTTTGGCTCGAGCGGCGGCTCCGGCTCGTCGGGACGACCGCGCACGAGTTCGGCCGCGCGCTCGAGGATGCCGATCGCGCGATCCGGGCAGCGCAAGGTGATCAGCCGGTGACCGAGGTGCCGGTACATCCGCGCGTCGTCGGGGAACCGCCGCACACCGTCGGCGAAGATCGCGGCGGCTTCCTTGAAGCGGCCGAGCCCCGCGATGCGGCGGCCGCAGTCGATCAACACGTCGGGGTCCGCGCCGTCCTCCGCGAGTCGCTCGCTCAGCGATCGATATCGCGCCTCGCGGTCGTCCGTGGCCTTCACGGTCGGAACGCCGGCACGTAGCGGCTCGCCGAGAAAGGAGATCGCCTGCACGTCCTCGGGCAATTCGTTCCACGGCTCCGGCGCCAGTCTGCACGCGGTCAAGAACAGTGCGAGGCCGACGGCGGTCGCGCGCAGCATCCCGTTCTCCGATTCAGGGGCTCGGTTCGCGCGGAGCGCTCTCCACGCGCGACCAGGAGTCTACGTGAATCGTTCCGGGACGCGTGAGGTTGGGCTGCAGCACGACGACGTAGCTGTCGCGTCCCGCCGTGACGCGCAGGTCGGCCGACATCGCGTCGCCGACTCGAAGGTGGCAAGTGCCGGCCGGCGCCTCGAGCCGAGCCGCCTGGATCTCGGCGGGGAGCGAGCTCCAGTTGCGCGTGTCGGCGTTCTCGGTCGACGTCCAGACGAGGCTGGCGATGACGGCGAGAAACGTGGCGAGTCCGTCGTTCTGGTGCTTCTTCTCGTGGCCCTCGAACGCGGCGATCGTGACGGCTTTCAAGGTGCGGCGCACCATCGCTCGCGCGAGGATCCACGGCAGGTTCGCTTCGAGTTGCTCCTCCGCGACGACGTTGACGTCGACCAGCGTTTCGCCGTGCGCGGGCGCGACGCCAGCGACGCTCACTTCCAGCGGACGCGGCGCGGCGTCGCTGACGAGGATCGCCGGCACGCGGACCGGCGCCTGCGCCAAGGCGGCGCCGTGGCCGGTCGCGAGTGTGATCCCGATCGAGGCGAGGGCCACGGCTTGGTCGGTCGGCGGATGCACGGTCTCGATCAACGACGGCCCGCGCCCCGAGAGGAAGAACACGTGGATCACGCCGTTGCCGGGCGCGGAGTAGCGGCCGTGCTCCGCGCGCTCGAGAGCGTCCTTCACGAGCGTCGCATCGCACCCGTACTCGACTGCGCGACGATATGCGCGGGCCGCTTCGTTCGGGTCGAGGCGCGCTTCTTGAATCACGCCTTCGAGGTAGGCGCCGATCGCGACGCGGCGGTAGTGCTGGCGCGGTGCGTATCCCTGCTCGACGCCGAACGACGAGCCGAGGATCGCTTCCTGCTTCTCGTTGATCTGCAGCGAATAGGCGATCGCGTCTTGGCCGCCTTCGAGCAGATCGCACAGCGTCAGCATCACGCGCACGAGCACGTGTTCGTAGTCCGCTCCGGCGTAGTCGAGTTGCGTGTCGTCGATGAGCGCGGACTTCATGAAGTCGACGGCGTCGGCGCGCCAGTGCGCGTCGAGCTCGTTGCGCGCGCGGCGGAACAGGTCGATCGCGCCGTCCGCATCGTCCTCGCCGATCCGCGCCATCCCCTTCTCGAGCAGGAGGAGGTAGCCGTCGTCGGACGAGACCTCGGGGAGCCGCGAGAGGGCGCGTGGCTGCGTCAGCAGGCGCGCGTCGACTCCGGTCTCCTTCGCGAGGACGGCGTCGACTTCCGCCTCCGCAGCGTGGAACTCACCCGATCCGTAGCTCGTGCGGAAAGCCTGCAGGCGATCAGAGTACGAGACGCACGCCGGCAGCGAGACGATCGTGAAGAGGAGCGCGCACCGCCGCAGCACGAGTCCGAAGTCCGATCCGGCGCAGGGCGCCGACGTCAGTGGTTGTATCCCTTGCGGATCTGCGCGGTTTCCTTCGAGGACGTCTCGCCGCTGTTCGCGTCGACCAGCTCGAGCGTCAGGAGGTAGTTGCGCTGGTCCTGCCCGACGCCCTGCGACGTGAGCGACGTCAGCGTCGCGAACAAGAGGTACTCGGGCGTGATCCCTTCCTTGCTGACCGCGGCCATGAACTGATCGCGGCCGTTCTTCAGGAAGAGGTCGTCGGGGCGCATGCCCGTCGAGCGCATCGCGGCTTCCACGAAGCGGTGGTTCACCGGCGTGTAAGCCTGCTCGTTCACGAGGTGCGTGTCGATGATCTCGTAGATGGCGTCGCGAGCGTCGCGCATCTCCTCCGCGCTCTTGTTCTCGACGCCGATGAAGGCGACCGCGCGTTTGCCCTGCGCGCGCTCTTCCGTCGCTTGATTGTGGAGCAGCTTGTTCATCGCTTCGACGACGAGCGGATTGAACGTCTCGATGCCGGCCTTCGAGCTGTCGACCAGGTCGCCCTCGTCGTTCCCCTTCAGCCAGGCGCCCTTGTAGCAGCCGCTCGAACCGAGCAGGAGCGCGGCGATCGATGCGGCGGCGGCGAGCTTGAACACGTGCGTCACGATTCGATTCTCCTGTTCGATTCGGTCAGTGCGAGTCGGGGATCCAGAGGCTGTCGCGCTCGGAGAGCTGGAAGAACGCCTCGTTCTCCTTCTTGTCGCTGCGCACCTCGAACGACTCGCGCGAGAGCACGCGGCCGGTCGCGACCTGCAGCGCGTTCAAGTCGAGCGTGAGCACGTCGCGGCCGTTCACTCCGAGGTTGTTCTCGCGCTTCAGCGTGCCGAACACGAGAACGTCGAGACCGAGTTTCGGGCCGCTCGACGCGACCGCGTCGAGCGTGGAGAACGTCGACTTCTGCACCCCAGCGGTCTGGATCCGCACGTCGAGCTCGGGGAGTTGCAACACGGTGCCGGCGTACCCGGCCTGCTTCAAGCGGCGCGAGAGATCGTCCGCGAGGCGCACGCCGAGCTCCGACACCCACGGCGCGTTCTTGCGGAGGTCGAACGTCACGACCGGCAGGAAACCGACGCTGGTCGAGCCGCCGCCCTGGGCCGTGATCGCGAGGCAGAAGTTCGCGAGCCGCTCGCCCACCGTGCTCTCGCCCACGGGCGTGTTCGCGTAGGCGGTCGCGATCTCCGAGCCCTTCGGGAACGCCGGGTTCATCTCGTTGGTGACGTGGGGAAGCTGGGTCTGCGGGACGACGGTGTCGCTCTTGCAACCGGTCAGGCTCAACACGCCGGCGATCATCACGGCGGTGAACGTCGTGGGGGTCGACATTGGTTCCTGGGGTCCTCTTCTTCTGGAGAGCTCGGTCGAACGAGCGCGCAGCCTACGTCGACCCATCGAGCGAGACGAGAGCGGATCGAATCCGTCTAACGTCGCGAAGCGAGGGTTAGTCGAGGGTAACCCTCGATCGAGTTCGCGCTGCGCGCACGCAGATGCGCGACCGTCCTAATCCTCGCTGCATTCGATCGATTCGCGCATTCACCGAACCACTCCGAGATCGGGCACACGCGTTGATCTCGAGGCGCCGAACCACTGCTTCGACGTCAACGAACTCGGAGATGCGACATGTCCTCCCTCAAGAACCTGATCCTGGTGTCCTCGGCCGCCCTCGTGCTCTCGCTCGTCGCCGCTCCGAAGGCAACCGCCGGACACGCGAAGGTCCGCGTCAACGTGAACCTCGGCCACACCTCCTTCGGATACTCGCGCGGGTACCGCCACCGCCCCTACCGCCCCGTCTGCGCGCCGATCGTCGTCGCCCCGCTCCCCGTCTACTGCCCCGCGCCGGTCATCTGCCCACCGCCGGTCTACGTCCCGGTCTGGCACATCGAGAACGAGCGCGTCTGGGTCGCTCCGGTGTACCAGGACGTGCTCGCGGGTTACGACGCGTGCGGTCGCCCCATCTACCGCCAGGCGTGCGTGACCCCTGGGTACTGGCGCACCGCGCAGTACCGGGTCAGCGACTGCGGCGAGCGCGTGTTCGTGTGCTACCTGCCTTGACCTGAACGACGGCAACGAGCGCGGCGGCGTGGAACCTCGGTTCCGCGCCGCCGCGTTCGTTGCAGCGCCGACTACCACTGGAACAGCGCGGCCTGCAGACCGTTCGACCAACGGAAGGGGTAAGGCGACGGCTGGCCGATCGCGATCGCCTGCAGATCGACGACCACACCCGCGAGTGCCGTGTCGTTCGGGACGACCGTCTCCAGCACGTTCTCTCCGTTCGAGTCGAACGAGATCGGCGTGACGATCACCTGCGCCGGGTTCACGAGCAACGTGCCGCCGGCGAGCGGGATCATCGCGGTCTGCGAAGCGAGAAGCAGGTTGCCCGTCGTCGGACCGACAGCGCCGGTGACGCGGAGCTGGATCGGCAGCCCGAGCCCGGGCTGCGTCACCGACGAGAGCGTCAGCAGGTTCGCGCCGCCCAGGTTCTCGCCATATGCGACGAACCCGGAGCCCGTCGGCGGCGCGGGCTCGAACACGCGCAGCTCGCCGATCGACACGAAGCCGAGCGACCCGGACGGCGCGCCGACGATGCGCACCGCGCGCGCGAGCACCGGCGTGAAGTCCAGCGTGAAGGTCTCGTACCCGATCCCGTTCGCGCCGGGGAACGGCGGCAGCGACGACAGCCCCGACACGGCCAGCCACGGTCCGCCGGCGGTCTTCTGCACCTCGACACCGAGCGTCGTGAACGCCCCGCCGGTGCCCGTGTTCTTGCCTTCCTGGTACACGACGCGCTCGATCGTGCGCGTGCCGCCGAAGTCGTAGCCGATCCAGTCCGACGCGCCCTGATCACCGCCGTGCGAGGTGTCGTACTGCGCAAGCGTGCTCGTGCTGCCGAACGGCGGGAAGGTCCCGTTGCGGATGGTCTCGGGATCCGGGTTGCCGGTTCCGGTCGGATACGGCGGCGTCAGCGTGAACACCTTCGCGATGATCGTCCCCTGCGCAGTGATGTCGTGGTGCGGGCTCTCGACCGTCGCTTCGATGCCGTAGGCGCGCAGCTCGGCGACGCTGAAGTAGTTGTTCGTGCCGCCCGGATTGCCGCGGATGCGGATGCCGTCGCCTGCCGTGGGATCGAACGTGAGTTGGTAGGTGTTGAACGGAACGCCGTCGAAGTACGGCTGCCCGGACGACGCGAACGGATAGTCGGGCGTGGTCCTGAGCCCGGTCACCGGCTCCCAGTTGCCGTTCGCGTGCACCTCGACGGTGAACGACTGGAACCAGCCGCCGTCTTGCCAGTGCAGCCCTTCCTGGAACGTCAGCCGCGTGAAGCGAAACTCCGGCGCCGGCACCCCGGCGATGATGTACCCGAACCAGTCGTCGTTCCCCTGCGCGCCGTTGTGGCTCGTCGTGTACTGCGCGAGCAAGGCCGGCGCCCCGACCGGCGGGAAGACGTTGTCCCGCGCGACTTCCTTGTCCGCGTTGCCGCCCGCGAACGAGCCCGGCGGCGTGAAATCGTCGACGTGCACGATGAAGGTCGACGTGCCGGTCAGATCGCGCACGTGATCCTGCGGGTACACGAACACGTGCGTCGTCCCCGTGAGCCCGTTCGGATCCGTGACGGTCAGCCGAACCTTGTAGTACACGAGCTCCGGATCCTCGGGGCTCGTCGAGATGGGGAAGTTGACGTTCGGGCCGGACGCCGTGAAGACGTTCGGGTGCACGTGCGTGTCGTGGAAGAGGTCGACGCTCCACGCGTAGGTGAGCACGCCGTTCTCGAGATCGGTTCCGGTGCCGGAGAACGACAACGTCGTCGGCGGCAGGTAGGTCTGACCCGAGGTCGGGGTGAGGATGATCGCCTCGGGCGGCGCGTTGCCGACCGCGATCTGCAGCGGGAACGTGTCGTTCGCGCCGAACGGGTCGGACACAGTGAGCAGCGCGCTGTAGAGCCCCCCCACCGTGTAGTTGTGCTGCGCGGTGATGCCGCTGCCGTGCGCGCTGCCGTCGCCGAAATCCCAGTCGTAGGTCAGCGGATCCCCGTCCGCGTCCGTCGAGCCGGCTCCGGAGAAGTTCACGAGCAACGGCGGCCCGCCGATCGTCGGGGTTGCGCTCGCGACCGCGACCGGCGTGTAGTTCGACGTGTAGCGGATGTGGACGATCTTGCTGCTCGTCAGCGAGATCGCGTAGAGGTCGCCGCTGATCGGATGGCGCTCGATCGACACGATGCGCCCCGCGTTCTGCGCGAAGTTGTGGATCTTCGTGACGTTCCAGCTCGCGTCGAACTCGATGTTCTTGATCCACTGCCCCGTGTAGTCCGCGATGAACAGGCGCCCGACATACTTCGCGGGGTAGCTGCCTCCCGAGTAGATCGCGCCGCCGATCGAGCAGCTTCCGTTGAAGCCGGTGAGCGGGTTGCCGTTGTCGTCCTCGTGCGTGTTCGGCGGGTAGTAAGCGCCGGGCGCTCCGTGATTCCATGCCGCGGCGGGGCTCTTGATCGTGCCGGCCACCGGCGTCTGGCACGTCACCTTGTTCGGGTCGCTCGAGGTGTAGTTGGTGTACCCGGAGTGCGGCGGCACGCCCTCGAAGCACGGCCAGCCGAAGTTCGTCGCGGGCGCAGTACACGCGTTCAGCTCTTCCCACGTGTTCCAACCGACGTCGCCGATCAGGATCACTCCCGGCTGCCCCGCGTTCGGGTCGGTCGAGCCGGTGCCGTCGACGAGGTTCATGCGGAACGGATTGCGCAGCCCGAGCGCGAATACGCGCGAGCGGTTGCTCGCCGGATTGCCGTCGTAGAACGGGTTCGACGGCAGGCCGAGCCCCGTCGCGGGGTCGAGGCGAAGGATCTTGCCCGCGAGGCAGCGCGGGTCCTGACTGCGGAACGCGCCTTCGTCCTGCAGCACCGGCGTCGGCCCCTTCAACCCGGTCTGCGGATGGATGAACGTGTCGAAGCCCGCCGCGTCCGCGCCGCCGTTGTCCTGGAAGTCGTAGTGCGCGCCGTCGCCGGTCGCGAGCAAGAGCGTTCCGTCGGGCGCGAAGCGCATCGCTCCGTTCGAGTGCGAGTCGTGAATGCTCGCGATGCCGTCGGGCACGGTGCCGTCGGGGAGCTGATTGCCGAGCAGGATCTGCCGCGTGCTCGGGTCGGCGACGATGCTGCCGCTCTGCGTGATCGCCTTG
>CAZOLL010000190.1:7731-8010 GCA_964580365.1 uncultured Phycisphaeraceae bacterium | reverse complement strand
CCGACCGCGTCGTCGATCCGGTTCTCCGAGACCTCGCAGTTCAGCACGCCGTCCAGGCGGATGGCGGTACCGCTGCCGCCGACACCGCGAATCCGATTGCCGTTCAACAGGACGCCGGACGCAGAGTCCTGTGAGCCGTCGCCCACCAGGACCGCCGTCGAAGTGGTCACGATCTCCAACGAGTTGCGCACGAACGCGATGGTGGAGCCCTTGAGGACCGCGCCGATCCCGCTGCACCCGCGGAACCGGCTGTCCCGCACGAACACGCCCGCGGAATAG
>CAZOLL010000190.1:0-7721 GCA_964580365.1 uncultured Phycisphaeraceae bacterium | reverse complement strand
ACACCGGTCTCCACGTCTTCGGCCCGGCAGTTCAGCACGCGAACCGCGCCGCCGCCGCTGATCGAGAACGCGATGCCGTCGATGCTCCGCGCCATGCAGCGCGAAAACGTCACGTCGACCGACCCGATCGTGCGGAACGCAGCCATCATCGCTTCGCGCACGGTCAGCCCGCTCACTTCGATCGACGTCGACGACGTCACGGCCAGTCCAACCGCCGCGCCCCCGCTGTCGATGATCGCGCCCTTCTTGCCGCGAATCCGCACCGACGTCTTCAGGTTGACCGAGACCGACTCGAAGTAGATGCCCTTCTTGATCTCGACGACGTCGCTCGGCTGCGCCGCGGTCACGGCCGATTGGATGGTCGGGAACGCGGCCGTCGGCACCTTCAACGTGTTGGCGGCCGCCGTCGGTGCGAGCAGCGCCGCGAGCACGAGCGCGCCGAGCGAGGAGGCCTGCGTCTTTCGTCGCATCGGATCATCCTTTCGGTGAGAACATGCCGCCGCGGTCACCGGGTTCACGGCGCGACCGTGCCGAACCCATTGTCGATGAGCGCCGTATCGTTCCCCTCGTCGAACAGGTCGAAGTTCCCGCTCTTCTTCACCACGTTGTCCGTCAGCGTCGCGGAGTCGCAGCCGATGGCGATTCGCACGCCGTACGTACCCGCATCACGAATCGAGTTGCCGCTCACGAGCGACAGGTCGGCGTCCAGCGTGAGGAGGATCCCCTCGGCGCCGGGATCTCTGATCACGTTCGCGTTCACGACGGAGTTCGCAGTGGTGAGCGCGACTGCCGCGCCGCCCACGTCGTGGATCCGATTGCGCTCGATCTGGACGCCGTTCGAGTTCTCCGTATCCACCCCGATGCCGTCGCAGTCCTCGATCTCGTTGTCGTTGACCGCGCAGTTGCGTGCGCCGTTCAGGCGGATGCCGATGCCGTTGCCGCGCACGCCGCGAACGCGATTCGCGCTCATGACCACCGACGTCGCGGAGTTCGGGCCACCATCGCCGATCACGATGCCGGCGATGTCGACGACGCCCTCGACGGAGTTGCGATCGAACGTGATTCCGTGGCCGACCAACGTCGCGGCGAAGTGCTCGGAGTTCTGGAACCGACAGCCGCGCACGAGGAGGCCGTTCACGAACGCGAACACTCCGGTGTCCGCACCGTCGACGCGGCAGTTCAGCACGCGGGCCGCGCTCCCGTCATCAAACGTGAAGCCGGCGCTCCCCGCGTCGATCGCGGTGCAGCGCGAGAAGGTCACGTCGTCCGACGCGGTGCAAGTGAACGCACCCGGCACCGCGTGACGCACCGTGAGTCCGCTGACGACGATCGAGTTCGAGAGCGCGATCGACAGACCGATGGCGGTGCTCCCGTTGTCGATGATCGCGCCTTTCTTCGCCGAGATCCGCAGCTGCGACTTGCTGAGCATCTCGACCGTTTCCGCATACACGCCCTTCTTGATCTGGATCACGTCCCCCACCTGTGCCGCGGTGACCGCGGACTGGATGGTCGGGAACTGCGCGGACGGGACCTTCAACTTGGTCGCGGACGCCGTCGGCGCAAAGACGAGGAAAAGGACGAGCACGGGGAGGACCGTGGCGAAGAGCGACGAACGCGACATCCGAATCTCCGGAGTGAATTCCTGCCATCCCTCGAGATCCGGAATCGCGGGGCAGGAGCGCGCGGATTCCGGGAATTCGGTGACGCTGGATGCGGCGACGCGGCTCAACTCCACTCGGGCGCGCGGCGGCGGCGCGTCCAACGCCGCAGGACCAGCCAGGCGCCGACCATCCCGCCGAGGTGCGCGAAGTGCGCGATGCCTTCGCGCGTCCCCAGCACTCCGTTCCACAATTCGATCGCCGCGTACCCCGCGACGAGCAGCCACGCCGGCATCGGCACCGGCGGGAACATCAGCATCACCGTGCGCCGGGGGAACAGCATCGCGAACGCGAGCATCACGCCGAAGACGCCGCCCGACGCGCCGACCGTCGGATACGGCGGGCCGTCGCCCGCCGACACGACCGCGAGCTGCGCGAGCCCCGCGGCGAGCACCGCGCCGGCGTACACCGCGAGGAAGCGCCGCGGACCGAGCACGATCTCGACGTCGCGGCCGAACATCCAGAGTCCGAGCATGTTCAGCGCGATGTGCGACGTGCTGCCGTGCAGGAAGGCCGAGGTCACGAGCTGCCACGGCCGGAAACCGACGGTGAGGTGCGTGCCCTCGACGGGGAAGCTCCCGATCGGCCACAGCGCGAAGCGCAGCAGCAGGTGGTCGTCCGCCGCGCCCTGCAGCAGGTACACGACGACGTTCGCGACGACGAGGGTGATCGCGACCGAGCGCATCGCTGCACCTTAGAGGACGCGCGGCGCGCGCGTCTCCCGGCGCTCGAAGGCATCACGCGGGCGCGAACGGGTCTCGGCGACGACCGCGGCGGTACCATCACCGCGCTCGAAGGGAGAACCGCCGTGCGCACCGCGCTCCGCGCTGCCGTCCTCGTCGCCTCGGTCCTGGCATCACCCGCGGGTGCAGCTCCGCAGGACGAGACGATCGACATCGACGAGACCTGTCTCGCGCCCGTCGGGCCGGACGCTCCGTTCGAGACCGAACCACGGCTGGTCCTCGCGCAAATCGACGAGGTCGACGGCGAGTCGGAGATCGAGTCCGTCCTCTTCCGGCTCGAGAACCGCGCGAAGGACGCGATCTACGTCGACGCCGCGAACGACTCGCGACCGGCGGTGAGCGTGCGCCGAGAGTACGACACGCGCGACAGCTTCCATTCGCGCGCGTTCGCGCTCGCGCTGTTGCCGGGCCGAACCGCGTGGACCTTTCGG
Source organism: uncultured Phycisphaeraceae bacterium (assembly GCA_964580365.1). Lineage (GTDB taxonomy): Bacteria > Planctomycetota > B15-G4 > B15-G4 > JADJEK01 > CAZBOK01. The sequence continues at coordinate 4,889 of CAZOLL010000190.1, read as the reverse complement.
CTGCGCGGGAAGACCCTGGGCCGCGAATTCGGCGTGACGTTCTCGTGGAGCGGGCTGCGCGACGCCCGGCGCGCGTCCGTCGAGTCCAAGTTCGTCCTTCTGTACCGGCGCGACTTGGAGCCCGCGGCTCCCGGAGACTCCGTTTCACTGGAGACGATCGGCTGGGAGAAGCCGCGCACCGCGGACGACCGGATCGAATTCCTCCTGTCGAACTCTCTCGATCGAGACGTCCGGATTCGCAGCTCGTGGATCGGGAAGCCCGCGGGCCGGGTCGTCACGTCGATCCAGGAGCAGGAGGTCGTCAGCGGGCACGTCGCGCAGGACGACGGCGAAGCGCTGCTCCCCGCGCACACTGCCATCCGATTCGGAGTGCAGATGGCGGGGCAGGTCGATCCGTTCCGAGTCGAGATCGACGTCGAGGATGTCACGCTCACGACCGATTGGGTCGATCCGTTGCCGTTCGCGCGACTGCTCGCGGACGACACGGGCTCGAACGGGCCCGTGGCGGTCGTCATCCACGAGAACGAGTGGATCCGAGTCCTGAACCGCACGCGGACGCGCTGGCGAATCGAGAACCGGACGAACGCCACCGTCTTCGCGAAGGCGATCTCGCTGCATCCTTCGCGCGTGGCGGTTCGCGCCGACGGAGCGGAACTGCTCGACGTCAAACCCACGCTCGGCGGCTGGATCGAGATCCCGCCGGGCACGTTCGTGATCGCCAACGCGATGCTGAGCCGCAGCGAGCGCTTCCGCGTCGGCATCGACGTGTCCGACGACCCCGACGAGGATCCGCACGAGGTGTGGAGCGAGTTCGTCGCGCCCGCGGCCAGGGTGGATTGGGACAAGGACGGTCACTGAACTCCCCGGTCGCTCCGCGACCGCGCATCTCTATCCTGCGCGCCGCATGCAGCTCGGCTTCCTCATCGACCATCGGCGGTGCATCGGCTGCCACGCGTGCACCGTCGCGTGCAAGGCCGAGAACGAGGTGCCGGTCGGGTCGTTCCGCACCTGGGTGAAGTACACCGACAAGGGCGCGTTCCCCGACGTGCGGCGCCACTTCGCGGTGTTGCGCTGCAATCACTGCACCAAGGCGCCGTGCGTCACGATCTGTCCGGTGAACGCGCTGTCGAAGCAGAACAACGGCATCGTCGACCTCGACCGCGACGCATGCATCGGCTGCCGCGCGTGCATGCAGGCGTGCCCGTACGACGCGCTGTACCTGAACGAAGACCGCGGCTCCGTCGAGAAGTGCCACTTCTGCGCCCACCGCGTCGAGAAGCAACTCGAGCCCGCGTGCGTCATCGTCTGCCCCGAGCAGGCGATCGTCGCGGGCGATCTGCACGACCCGAACTCGAAGATCGCGCGCATGGTGAAGGAGCACGAGACGCGCGTGCGGCGGCCGGAGCAGAACACCGGACCGAACGTGCACTACCTCGGCGTTCTGACCGAGGCGCTCGAGCCCGGTCTCGCGGAGCGCCCCACCACCTATCTGTGGAGCGACCGCCCGGACACGAAGCCGGAGGAGTGGCCGAAGGACGTGCCGACCGCGCCGCACGTGACGACCACGCTCGACGCCGGGCATCAGGTCCAGTGGGGCGAAGCCGTCGCGCTCTACCTCGTCACGAAGGGGATCGCCGCCGGCGCCGCGTTGATGGCGCCCTTGGTCGCGGCGCTCGGCGTGCGCGGGTTCGCGGGCGACTACCTGCCGGAGATCCTCGCGCTCGTCTTCCTCGGCGTGACGCTGTTCCTCCTCATCGAGGACCTGACGCGGCCGCTCGCGTTCATCCGGCTGCTGACGAGGCCGAACCCGAAGAGCTGGCTCGTGAAGGGCGGTTGGATCCTCAGTGCGTTCGGCGCGACGGTGAGCGCGGCGCTCGCGCTGCGATGGCTCGGCTTCGCCGCGGCCGCCGACGCGCTGCGCTTCGTGAACGCCGTGCTCGCGCTCGGTGTCGCCGGGTACACCGCGTTCCTCTTCCAGCAGTGCGAGGGTCGCGACCTCTGGCAGACGAAGACGCTCTTGTGGCAACTGCTCGCGCAGGCGCTGTTCCTCGGCGCGCTGTCGCTGATGCCGTTCGCCGAGCGCGCGCCGATCGCGGCGTGGATCGCGTGGGCCGGCCTGCTCGTGCACACAGCGCTCGCGATGCGTGAGCGGCGGCACCAGCACCCGACCGCGAACGCGCGGCAAGCCGCGGGCTTCCTCTCGCGCGTGCGCTGGAACGGCGTGCCCGCGTTCGCGACCGGCCTTGTCCTGTGCTTCGTCGCGCTGGTCGGTGCGTTCCCGCTCGCGTCGATCGCACCGTGGCTCATCCTCGCGTGCGCCGTCATCGGCCTGTTCCTGCACGAGGTCGCGTTCGTGCGCGCGGGGCAATTGCCGACGCTCAGCTGAGGCACGAGGCGGGGTACGCCTCGCCGTCGCGGCGACGACGTGACACGGCTCGACCGCTGGGAGCCGCAGATCAACGAGAACGTCGCCGGCGACCCGCGCGACACCACGACGCCGAACGCGATGGTCGGCACGCTGCGCCGCATCCGGTAGTGTCTGTGCGTCTTCTCGACCGAAATGCGCGGTGCCCGATGATCCCGCTTCTCCTCGCACTCTCCGCGGCGCTCGCCGCGTGCTCCTCGCTCGATGATTCCGCGAAGGCCGCCGCGCCGCGGCTCGAGCGCGGCGTCGTCTACCGCACGGTCGACTCGGTGGAGCTCGCGCTCGACGCGGTGATTCCGCCGGGCGACGGGCCGTTCCCGGCGGTGATCCTCATCCACGGCGGCGCGTGGATGGCCGGCAACCGTTCGTCGATGGTGCCGTTCTCCGAGCGGCTGGTGCGCCGCGGCTTCGCGTGCTTCGCCGTCTCGTACCGCCTCGCGCCGAAGCACCGCTACCCGGCGCAGATCGAGGACTGCCAGCACGCGGTGCAGTGGATCCGCGCGCACGCGAGCGAGTACCGCGTCGACGCGACGCGTCTCGCCGCGCTCGGTCCGTCGGCCGGCGGTCACCTCGCGGCGATGCTCGGCCTGCTCGAAGACCTGCGCGACGCCGACGCAGACGATCCGGTGCGACGCGAGTCGAGCAAGGTGCAGTGCGTCGTCGACTTCTTCGGCCCGTCGCTGTGCGAGCGCAAGCCGTCTGGGTCGGTCGACACGCAGCCGCCGCCGGAAGTGTTCGGCGACGCGCCCGACTCGCTCTACGCGGAAGCGTCACCGCTGAACGCCGTGACGAAGGACGACGCGCCGTTCCTCTTGATCCACGGCGACAAGGACGACTCCGTCCCGATCGAGCACTCGATCTGGCTCGACGAGAAGCTGAAGAAGGTCGGCGTCGCGTCCGAGCTGCTCGTCGTCGCGGGCGCCGGGCACGGCGACTTCTTCGAGAAGGACCCGGCCGGCGAATGGTGGAAGCGGACCGACGCGTTCCTCGGCGAGCGTCTGGCGAAACCGGCGAACGAGAAGCGCTGAGCCGGTGATCCGGTGATCTAGGCGCCGGTCACCCGGCGATCTTCGACCACGCCTTGCCGTCCCACTCCCACGTGTCCGCCGCGTCGCCCGCGGGCTGCGCGCGCCGGCCGACGACGAGCACGACCGCCCGATTCACCGCTTCTTCCCCAGCCACGTCGCGTCGAACACGCGCCGCTCCGCGTCGATCGGGTTCTTCGACAGCCGGACGTACGAGAACGTCTCGATGTCCTCGGTCGTGCTGACCGTGAAGTCGATGTTGCGCGCGCCGCTCGGGCCGGCGACGAAGGCGTGCATCCCGTCGCGCCGCCGCGTGAGCACGGTGGTGCGTCCCGGCGTGAGGATCCCGGAGAGCGTCTCACGCGCGCGGAACTCCCCGCCGATCTCCGTGCTGCGGGCGCTTCGCCGTCGATCTCGAGGCGCGCGGGCATGGATTGACTCCGTCGGGAGGAGCGCAGAGGGTAGAGAAGCGGCTCCGTTCGCGCAGGAGTCGGCCCGTTCGAGCGCAGTCCGCATCCGCTGAATTCGGATCCGGAAACCCGCGACCGCCGCGAACCCCTATCCTCCGCGCTCGATGCACGACCCCGACTCGCTGCGCGTCACCGATCTCGCGTCGTTCCCTCCGCTCGAGAAGTGGGACGACTGGACCGAGTTCGATTCCGCCGCTTGGCCGAAGCGCGTCGAGAAGCACTACCGGCTCGTGCCGACCACCTGCTTCAACTGCGAAGCGGCGTGCGGCCTGGTCGCCTACGTCGAGAAGGACACGAACCGCATCGACCGGCTCGAGGGCAACCCGCACCATCCGGGATCGCGCGGGCGCAACTGCGCGAAGGGGCCGGCGACTCTCAACCAGGTGCATGACCCCGGGCGCATCCTGTATCCGATGAAGCGCGTCGGGGCGCGCGGGTCGGGGAAGTTCGAGCGCTGCTCGTGGGACGAGGTGATCGTCCGCTTCGCGGGCGAGATCCGCAAAGCGCTCGTCGAGGGACGCAAGACCGAGGTCATGTACCACGTCGGCCGCCCGGGCCACGACGGGTACATGGACCGCGTGCTGCAGAGCTGGGGCGTCGACGGACACAACTCGCACACAAACGTCTGCTCGGCGGCCGCGCGCCTCGGCTACGCGCTGTGGCAAGGCGCCGACCGCCCTTCGCCCGATCACGCGAACGCGAAGTTCATCCTCTTGTTGTCTTCGCACCTCGAGACCGGGCACTACTTCAACCCGCACGCGCAGCGCATCATCGACGGCAAGCTGTCGGGCGCAAAGCTCGCGGTCGTCGACGTGCGGCTCTCGAACACGGCGTCGATGGCGGACTGGTGGCTCGCGCCGTGGCCGGGCACCGAAGCGTTCCTGCTGTGCGCGATGGCGAACGTCCTCCTGACCGAAGATCGCGTCGACAAGAAGTTCTTGCGCGACTGGGTCAACTGGCGCGACTCGC